>WBUW01000303.1 GCA_008933495.1 Pseudorhodoplanes sp. | reverse complement strand
ATCTGGTGGTTTGCGATCCTGCTCGGGGTCCTCTCGGCGCTGATCAATCTTCCCATCGTCGAGAAGCCGGTGGCGCGGCCGGCAGCAGTTGCGGCAACTTAAAAGTTTTCGTCATGCCCGGCCTTGTGCCGGGCATCGGCGTCTTCCATTCTTTCGCTCGTTCAGCGAAGACGTGGATGGCCGGGTCAAGCTTACGACCGGGCCGACCGAAGGTCGGACCCGGTTGCCCGGCCATGACGCAGGTACAGGAGTGAAGCGTCGTGGCGAGTTTCAAAGCGATCGTGATCGAGAAGGGCGAGGCCGGGCAAAGCGTTGCGCTCAAGGACTTCGACGAAGCGGACCTGATGGACGGCGACGTCACCGTGCGTGTGGGCTGGTCGACCATCAACTATAAGGACGGGCTCGCGATTGCCGGCAAAGCGCCGGTCGTGCGCCGCTTTCCGATGATCGCCGGCATCGATTTCGCCGGCACGGTGGAGACCTCGTCGCATCCGGCGTGGCAAGCCGGCGATGAAGTCATCCTCAATGGCTGGGGCCTGGGCGAGACGCATCTGGGCGCCTACGCGCACAAGGCGCGGGTGAAGGGCGACTGGCTGGTGCGCCTGCCCGCGGGCATGAGCGCGCGCGAGGCCATGGCGATCGGAACGGCGGGCTATACCGCCATGCTCTGCGTCATGGCGCTGGAGCGCGCCGGCGTGACCCCGCAACGCGGTCCGGTGGTGGTGACCGGGGCGGCCGGCGGCGTCGGCTCGGTCGCGGTGGCGCTGCTCAAGAAGCTCGGCTACCAGGTCGTCGCTTCGACCGGGCGGCCGCAGGAAGCCGATTATCTGAAGGCCCTCGGCGCCGCCGAAGTCATCGACCGGAAGGAACTCTCCGGTCCGGCCAAGCCGCTGGCCAAGGAGCGCTGGGCGGGCGGCGTCGATTCGGTGGGGTCGACGACGCTCGCCAACGTCCTGTCCATGACCCGCTATGGCGGCGCGGTGGCCGCCTGTGGATTGGCGGGCGGTATGGACCTGCCGACGTCGGTCGCCCCCTTTATTTTGCGGGCGGTGTCGCTTTTGGGCATCGATTCCGTCATGTGTCCGTTGCCGCTGCGGCAGGAGGCGTGGAAAAGGCTGGGAACCGATCTTGACCGCTCGAAATTGGCCGCGATGTCGACCGAAATTCCCCTTTCCGAGGTGATCGCGACCGCCCCCGGAATCCTTGCCGGCGGGGTGCGCGGCCGAATCGTGGTCAAGATCGGGTAAATGCGTTCAGGAATTAGCTACGAAAGTCCGTCATGATCCGGGCCGTTATGGTAAGAAGTCGGTTAAGGCGGCTTCGTGAACGAGTGGGGTTCGACATGTTGCGTTTCGGAGCTTTTCTGGCCGGCTTTCTTGCTGTTTCTCCCGCTCTCGCCCAGCAGATGAGCGCGCAGGAAGCGCGCCGCTTCGTGGTCGGAAAGACCTTCGTCTTTTCCTGCTTCGAGGGTACGCGCGGCGCCGGCCGCATTCACGCCGACGGCTCCGTTGCAGGCACCATTCAATTCCGCGGGTCGGGCCCGGTGCGCTGGGCGCAGCTTCCCGCCGGCACGGTCCTGGTACGCGGCGAGTCGGTCTGCGCGAATGTGCGCGGCGTGCCGTTCCAGCCCTGCTTCAATCTGCAGAAGACGAGCACCCGCAGTTTCCGCGGCTCCATTTCCGGCCTCGGCTTCGCCTCCTGCGAATTCACCCGGCGCGGCCCGGTCGAGGTCGCGACCGCCGACCATGCGCCGCTCCGCCTGCGCCCGACGCTGTCCAGCCGCTGAGTTCCGTTACGACTTTGCCGGAAAAATCATGCACGTCGTGGTGGCGTGCGCGTAGAGCTTGCCGCCGGCGTCCTTGATGTCGCCTTCGGAGGTGCCGACGCTGCGGCCGCGATGGATGATGCGGCCCTCGGCGCGGACCGGCCCGGTGTCCTTGGTGATCGGGCGCACGAGGTTCACCTTGATTTCGAGCGTCGTGTAGGTCTCGCCGCGGTCGAGCGTGGAGTGAACCGCGCAACCGAGCGCGGAATCGAGCAAGGTCATGGCCAGCCCGCCATGCACGACGCCGATCGGGTTGTAGTGGCGCGCCTGCGGCAGGCCCTCGAACACGGCGCGGCCTTTGTCCACCGCGATCAGCCGGAAGCCGAGCGTGTCCGCCATCGGCGGTACCGGCAGGCGTCCGTCGATAATGCCGCGCAGGAAGCCCAAGCCGTCGTGCGCCAGCAGCGTCTCCGCCGGCACGACGCCGACCGTCCTTGCGACCGCATCCATCGTTCCATCCTGCTCTTCGTGTCCCGACAACAAAAGCCTATCACCTTCGCACGCCGAGGCGCAGGCCCGGCGCATGCCGTTCCTGCATGACCTCGCGGCGGAAACGGAAGAGCGCGGCCGGCCGCCCGCCGGTCGCCGTCGACAATTCGCCGGTGGCTTCCACGAGCGCCGTCATCTCCACCAGACGGCGGAAATTCTGCTTGTGCAGATGGCGGCCGGAAATCGCCTCGACCGTGCGCTGCAATTCGGTCAGCGTGAATTCCTCCGGCATCAGCTCGAACACGACCGGGCGGTATTTCAGCTTGGCGCGCAGGCGCGCGATGGCGGTGGCCAGAATGCGGCGATGGTCGTAGCGCATCGATTGGCCGAGCGGGGCGGGCGCGGATGGAATGCGGCCGTCGCGCCAGGCTTCCTCGATGAGGCCGGCGCTGTAGAGGAGCTCGTAGCGTTCGAGCGCCTTCTCCTCGTCCCAGGCGATATCGCCGGCGCCGAAGCCGAGTTGCAGCCGCTGGCGGCGGCTTTGTTCATCGCCCGTCGCCGCGCCCGCCCGCACCCATTTGTGCAACGGCGGAAGAATCTTGTCGTCGAGAATGTCGGGTCGGCCGCCGCGCCAGTCCTCCCATGGAAAGAACCGGTACCAGGGTTCGAAACTGGCGCCCGAGGCGCGCAGGCTTGCGACATTGTCGGGGATGCGCGTCAGTGCGAGATAGCCGATGGAGACGACGTGCGGGCCGGTGTCGCCGGGCACGGCGTGGCGCCCGCGGTCCCCGAACGTGTAGAGCTGCTCGACATAGCCGGCGGGCAAGCCGGTCTGGGCCTCCACCCAGGCGCGCAGACCGATTTCGAACGTGCGGTGGGTCAGCGGATCGAACATGCCCGAGGGCAGGCCGGCCGGACTGCCCGGGCGTTCGCCTTCGGCCACCAGCACGCGCGGCTCGTCATCCTTCACCGCGACGATCGCCGCCGTCAGCCCGATTTCGATCGGCGTGATGTCCATCGCGCTCACTCAAGATCGAGGCGGAACGGCACCCCCTCAAAGGCGGCGCGGCCGGGCCCGATCTCCTCGACCGCTATAACCATGCGCCCGCCGCGCCCGAGCCGCGTATCGGCGAGCGAGACGAGCCGCATGTTGGGCTGGGCGGTCGGCGATGCCGCGCGGATCGCGCGTGCGATCAGGCGCTCGTCGCGCGCCGGATTGAGCGCGCAGGCGGTGATGAAGGCGCCCGCGGTCGAGCGGCTGATGCCGGCATAGCAATGCACGACGAGCGGCGTGCCGCGGTCCCAGCCGGTGACGAAATCGAGGAGCTTCTCGACATGGTCGGGGGCGGGCAGGACATAGCCGTCGATCGGGGCGGCGATGTCATCCATGTCGAGCAGGAGATGGTTGTCCGCCGCGATCCCGGGCGGGCGGCGCACCAGCGAGATATCCTTGATCAGGGTGACGACATGGCGGGCGCCGGTGTCGGATACCGTCTCGTGCAACCGTGCAAGCGAACAGACGTGAATCATGGGCCTTGGTCCGCAGATGAGCGCAAAAGATATAGGCTTCCGCGGCGGCGGACAAAAGCGTCACGCGCGCGCGAGCTTTGCAAACCGCTCCAGGTAGCGCGCCTGCGCGGTCTCCGCCGGCCACGGCGTCAGATAGTCGCGCTCGAGCGCTGCGCCCAGTTGCGGCGGCTGGCCGAAAAAGCGCCGCGCTTCGGCGGGCTCAAAGCCGGCGAGGCGGGTGGCCTCGAGATAGGCGGCGTCGCGGTCGGCGGCCTTGATCAGGCGCGCGGTCGACGGCGGCAGATCGACCGGCAGGCCGAAGCGCAGATGGATGGCGTCGCGCAGGCGCTGTTCGGTCGCCTTGTAGGAATCGCCGATCACCGCCTTGAACGGCGAAATCATGTCGCCGATCACGTATTCGGCGGCGTCGTGCAGCAGGATGGCAAGCCGCAGCGAACGGTCGAGCCGCGGATGGCGCCGGCGCGCCATCGCCTCCACCAGGAGCGTGTGCTGGGCGACGGAAAAAATGTGCGCGCCCTTGGTCTGTCCGTTCCAGCGCGCCACGCGCGCCAGGCCATGCGCGATGTCGGCGATCTCGATGTCGAGCGGGGCGGGATCGAGCAGGTCGAGCCGTCGCCCCGACAGCATGCGCTGCCAGGCGCGCGCGGCGGCCTTCGATGCGGCGGGACGCCGGGCGCGCC
>WBUW01000302.1 GCA_008933495.1 Pseudorhodoplanes sp. | reverse complement strand
GGCCGGGATGACGAATGAAGAACAGGCCGGGACGACGGCTGAAGAACAAGCCGGGATGACGATGCGCCTGCGCGACGACGCGGCAATGCCGGCCCGCCTCCGCGCAACCGTGTTCGAAAGTCAAACAGCCGGAACTCCGCCGCCCGTATGGTTTGCGCCGGGCGTGCGGGCGCGCCCGTGTTCTTTTTCAAGGCGCCGGGTACGCCTGTCGTCCCTGCCCTCGCCTTGAGCGAGGGGATGGCGGAGCGCCGCGCGGCGCACCAGCCTTGGTCTTGTCCGCACGCGCACAGCGCGCACGGGCGCCTCGCGGCGCTCCACCGCGGCGTCTTCACTTCTGCATCGGGCCGCGCTTTCCGGGCGGGCGCGAGGCCCGCAGCGGTCAGCCGGCTCCCGGCGGGGACCCCTAGTGGTCCCGGGCGGAGCCCCGATGCAGCCCGGGGCCGTGCCGGCGAGGCACGGACGCGGGCGCCGCGCCCGTCCCCCGCAAAGCAGCGCCCTGCAGAGCGTCCCCTAGGGGACGGGATGCATATGAAAATATTCCTAGATTGCGGCGAGAGTATGACGGCGACGATCATTTCACCATTGGCTCCGGCGGCCCCTCGTTGCAGGGTTTGCGGGAGCCCCAAGCTTGCCTTCCATCCCAATACTGGGATATATCGCGATGGCCCGGCCGTTGAAATTCGGAGAGAAGCCGCTCGACTGGGTCGGCACATCGAAAAACGATTTTCTCGCCTTTCCGCGCGCGGTGAAACGAGAGATGGGCAACGCACTCGGTCTCGCCCAGCTGGGCGGCAAACATCCGAAAGCAAAACCGTGGAAAGGCGCCGGACCCGGCGTATTCGAGATGATCGACCGGCACGATGGCAATACCTATCGTGCCGTTTACACCGTACGCTTCCAGGACGTCGTTTACGTTCTGCACGCCTTCCAGAAGAAATCGCCTTCGGGCGTTCGAACTGCGCGAACGGATATCGACCTGATCGCGCAGCGACTAAAACTGGCGCAACGCGACTACGAGGAACGCCATGGCAAAACGGCACGCTAAATCGATGGATTCCGGGTCCATCGCGCGCGGCAGCGATAATGTGTTCGCCGACCTCGGCTTCGTCGACGCCAAAGAGCGCCAGACAAAGCTGCGGCTTGCCATGACGCTCAATAGCATCCTCGACGACAGCGGCCTCAGCCAAAGCGCGGCGGCGCAGCGACTCGGCGTCAATCAGCCGAAAATTTCCGCGCTGCGCAATTACAAGCTTGAGGGATTTTCGGTCGAGCGCCTGATGACCCTGCTCACCACGCTGGACCGCGACGTGGAAATCGTGATCCGCAGGAAACCACGCTCGCGCAATACCGGCCGGATCAGCGTCCTGCCCGGGTGACCGGATACGCGTTGACGACGATATGAAAAAGAAACTGCCAAGGCTGCGAAGCGACAGGGCGGCGGAACGGTTTGTCGCGCAGGCGGACCTGACGCAATACGGCCTGTCGGACATGAAAGAGGCGCGCTTCGCGTTTGCGCCGAAGGCTGCGCGCATCAACATGCGCCTGTCGCCCGCCCTGCTGAAGGCGATCAAGGCGACCGCGGCGCGCAGCGGCATTCCGTACCAGCGTTTTATCCGGCAGACGCTGGAGAAAGCGGTGACGGCGCGCAAGGCGTCGTGACGCGGGGCGAATCCATTGGTACCTGTAGTCCATGACGCCCGAACAGTTCATCGACAAATGGAGCCGCGCCGACCGCACCGAGCGGCAGGCGGCGCAGGAGCATTTCAACGATCTGTGCCGCCTGCTCGGCGAACCGACCCCGAACGACCCGTCATCCGATCCCGGCAGTTACACGTTCGAGAAAGGCGTCTCCAAGCTCGACGGCTCCGGCGGCTTCGCCGATGTCTGGAAGCGCGGCCATTTCGGCTGGGAATACAAGAAGGACCGCGCCAACCTCGACCGCGCCTATAACCAGCTCCAGCTTTATTCGGTGGCGCTGGAAAACCCGCCACTGCTCGTCGTCTCCGACACCAAGCGCTTTCGCATCTACACCAACTGGACCAACACGGTTCAGCAGATGCACGAATTCAGTATCGACGACCTGCGCAGCGTCGATACCCGCGAACTTCTGCATAATCTTTTTCGCAATCCCGAGCGGCTGAAGCCCGCCAAAACGCGCGAGCAGGTGACGAAGGATGTCGCCAACGATTTCTCCACCATCGCCGAGCGGCTGCGCATGGCCGGCCATGCCCCCGAAAAGGTGGCGCATTTTCTCAACCGCATCGTGTTCTGCCTGTTCGCCGAGGACGTGAATCTCCTGCAGGACGACCTGTTCAAGCGCCTGCTCGACACGCTGGCGAAGCGGCGGGAGGAGGTTCCGGCACGCTCGCAGAAAATGCTGTCCGAACTTTTTGCCAACATGCGGTCTGGCGGCGAATACGGGCTCGAACACATTCTGCATTTCAACGGCGGGCTGTTCGACGACGATGAGGCGCTGCCGCTCGACGCCGACTCGCTCGACCTCCTGCGCACAATCGCAAAACAGGACTGGTCGGCGATCGACCCGACCATCTTCGGCACCCTGTTCGAACGTTTCCTCGACCCCGACAAGCGCGCACAGATCGGCGCGCATTACACCGACCCCGGCAAGATCATGATGATCGTCGAGCCGGTGATCTTGCGTCCGCTGCGGGCGGAATGGGAGACGGTGAAGGCCGATCTGGCCGAGATGATTTCGAAGGGCCGCACGAAGGACGGCCGCCCCGGCAAGTCAGCTCTGTCGAAGGCGGAAGCGCGACTCGACGTCTTCCTCAAGCGGCTCGCCGACGTGCGCGTGCTCGATCCGGCCTGCGGCTCCGGCAACTTTCTCTATCTGGCGCTTCAGAATCTCAAGGACCTTGAATTGCAGGTCATCGCGCAAGCGCAGGAAATGGGACTTGCCTATCGCGTCGTGCATTGCGGGCCGCACAACGTCAAGGGCATCGAGATCAATCCTTACGCGGCCGAACTCGCCCGCACGTCGATCTGGATCGGCAACATTCAGTGGGAGCGACGCAACGGCTTCGAGGCGCGCAAGGAGCCGGTGCTGGAGGATTTGGAAGCGATCGAGTGCAATGATGCTCTCTTTAAGCCGATCGGCCTTCGACTTGCCACCGATTTTTCGGTGAAAAAACCAGTCTATGCCGAGACCGAATGGCCAGTCGCCGAATTTATCGTAGGCAATCCGCCGTTTCTCGGTGGCAAGCTCCTTCGAAGTAGTTTGAGGGACCAGTTTCTGGGAGACGAGTATGTGGATCAGCTTTTTACGACGTTTGCTGGTCGCGTGCCACAGGAAGCCGATTTAGTAGTTTATTGGTTTGAAAAGGCACGAGCGGCGGTAAGTGCACAACGGTCGATGCGAGTCGGTTTAGTTGCCACAAACTCAATTCGCGGCGGTGCCAATAGGCGCATTCTTGATCGGATTTGCGAACAGAGCCGGATTTTTGATGCCTGGAGCGACGAGCCTTGGGTGATCGACGGAGCGGCGGTGCGGGTTTCGCTGGTTTGCTTTGGCAACGACACCGGCAAGGCGCGGCTCAATGGCGTAGAGGCAGACGCGATCAACGCCGACCTCACCTCCGGGACGAGCGATCTCACCAAAGTTCGACGACTGATAGAGAATCGCGACATCGCCTACATGGGTGACACGAAGGGCGGTGCATTCGATATTACAGGAGATCTGGCGAGGGATTGGCTGAAGCTGCCGAAGAATCCAAACGGGCGCTCAAACGTCGATGTGCTTCGCCCTTGGATGAACGGCATGGACGTGACCCGGCGATGGTCGGGAAAATGGATTGTCGATTTCGGCTGGGAAATGTCTGAGGCAGACGCGTCTTTGTATGAGGCGCCGTTTCAACATGTCTTGGAGCACGTAAAACCGATTCGCGCCGAGAACCGACGCGAGAGCTATAAGAAATTCTGGTGGCGGCACGTCGAGCCTCGTCCGGCGATGTTCAAGAGGCTCAAAGGCATTTCCCGGTTCATTGTCACTCCGACTGTCGCCAAGCATCGTCTCTTCGCTTGGCTCGGAAAGGCTGTAAGCCCTGATCATCAATTGATCGCCATCATCCGCGACGACGACACCACTTTCGGAATTCTGCATTCGCGCTTTCACGAAGCATGGTCGCTGCGGCTCGGCACCAGCCTCGAAGATCGCCCCCGCTACACGCCGACCACGACCTTCGAAACCTTCCCCTTCCCCGAAAGCCTGACGCCGAACATTCCGGCAAAGGATTATGAAAACGACCCGCGAGCCATCGCCATCGGCAAGGCAGCGAAGCGGCTCGACGAATTGCGCAACGCCTGGCTCAACCCGCCCGACCTGATCGACATCGTGCCGGAAGTCGTTGCCGGCTATCCCGACCGTATCCTGCCGAAGAACGAGGCCGCGGCGGCCGAACTGAAAAAGCGCACGCTGACCAATCTCTACAATACGCGCCCGCAATGGCTTAGCCACGCGCACCGCA
>WBUW01000301.1 GCA_008933495.1 Pseudorhodoplanes sp. | reverse complement strand
GAGGTCCTTGGTCTTGGTCCAGCTCGCCATCTTGTAGTCGATATAGCCGATCGGGTCCTTCTCGATCAGCAGTTCCGGCATCGGATGTTGCAGCGCGAGGAACGGCCAGTGCCAGACTTTCATCGCCATGACGTCGTCCATGCGATGCCACATCTCGTAGGTCGGGATGATGTCGAGCACGGCGAGGCGTTGCAGCCGGCCGGGATGGTCGAGCGCCAGCCGATAGGCGACACGCCCGCCGCGATCGTGGCCGGCGAGATGGAAGCGCACATGGCCGAGCGTTTCCATCACCTCGATCATGATCCTGGCCATCGAACGCTTGTCGTAGGGCGCATGGCCCTCGCCCGACTTCGGCGCGACCGACCAGCCATAACCGGGCAGGTCGGGGATCACGAGGCTGAAATGCTGCGCCAGCCGGGGCGCCACCTTGTGCCACATCACGTTGGTCTGCGCATAGCCGTGCAGGAGCAAAAGCGGCGGCCCCTCGCCGCCGGCGCGCGCGAAGATGCGCCCGACCGCGGTGTCGATCCAGTGCGAGTGATATCCGGGAAACAGGTCGGCGAGATCAGCCATGACAGGGTTTGTGACGGTCACGCGAGGGCTCGACCCGCGCATCCATCTTTGTTCGCGAGATCAAGGGCCGGGTCACGCGCCGTCGGCGCCGCCCGGCAATGACAAATGTTAAGCCCCGGCCTGCTCGCGTTCAATCGCCCGGAAGCCGATGTCCCGCCGGAAAAAGCCCTGCGGCCAGGTGATGCGGCTGATGGCGGCGTAGGCGCGCGCCTGCGCCTCGGCGACGGTCCGGCCGCGCGCGCAGACACTGAGCACGCGCCCGCCATTGGCGAGGACTTTATCGCCGTCCGCCCGGGTGCCGGCATGGAAAATCTCGACGCCCTCGACCTGCGCGGCGGCCGCGAGCCCGGAAATGACCGAGCCTTTTTCGTAACCGCCGGGATAGCCTTTGGCGGCCATCACGACGGTGAGCGCGGCGTCGGGATACCAGCGCAGGTCGAAATTCGCCAGTTGACCGTCGCGGGATGCAATCAGCGCCGGAACGAGGTCGGACATCAGCCGCAGCATCAGCACCTGGCATTCGGGATCGCCGAAGCGGACATTGTATTCGATCAGCTTCGGACCGTCGGCGGTGATCATCAGTCCTGCGAACAGCACGCCCTTGTAGGGACAGCCCATCGCCTTCATCGCCGCAAGCGTCGGTTCGATGATCTCGCGCATGGTGCGCGCGGTCATCTCCGGCGTCATCACCGGCGCCGGCGAATAGGCGCCCATGCCGCCGGTATTGGGACCCTGATCATTGTCGAAGGCGCGCTTGTGGTCCTGCGCGGAGGCGAGCGGAACGGCATGGACGCCGTCGCACAATGCGAAAAACGAGGCTTCCTCGCCGGCGAGAAACTCCTCGATGACGATCCCGGCGCCGGCTGCGCCAAGGCCGCCGTCGAACATCATGGCGATGGCCTCTTCGGCCTGCGCGATCGTTTCGGCGACCACGACGCCCTTGCCGGCGGCCAGCCCGTCGGCTTTCACCACGATCGGCGCTCCGCGCCCGCGCACATAGTCCCTGGCGGCGACGGCGCAGGCAAAGCGCTCATAGGCGGCGGTGGGAATATTGTTGTCGCGGCAGAGATCCTTGGTGAAGCCCTTGGAGCCTTCGAGCCGGGCCGCCATTCTGGACGGACCGAAGGCCTTGATGCCGGCGGCTTCGAGATCGTCGACGAGGCCGGCGACCAGCGGGGCTTCCGGACCGACCACGACCAGTCCGATGCTTTTCGCGCGGCAAAAATCGATCACCGCCACATGATCGCCGGCATCGAGCGGCACGATCTGCGCCTCGCGCGCGATGCCGGCATTGCCGGGCGCACAATAGAGCCGCTCGACCAAGGGACTCGCCGCCATCTTCCAGGCTAGCGCGTGTTCGCGGCCGCCGGAACCCAGGAGAAGGATGTTCATGGTCGCCGCTGGATTGAAGCCATCATCGCCGGGTGGTGTAGCATGAGCCGCCCGCCCTGCAAGAGATTCGCCTGTCATGCCTGAAGCCGCCCGCCTCAATGTTGTGGAATTGACCGTCAGCGAACTGTCGGCCGCGTTGAAGAAGACGGTCGAGGAGACGTTCAGCTACGTGCGGCTGCGCGGGGAAATTTCCGGCTTTCGCGGGCCGCATTCCTCCGGCCACGTCTATTTCGCGCTCAAGGACGACAGCGCGCGCATCGATGCCATCATCTGGAAGGGCGTGTTCGGCAAGATGCGGATCAGGCCGGAAGAGGGACTCGAAGTGGTCGTGACCGGGCGCATCACGACCTATCCCGGACGCTCGACTTATCAGATCGTGATCGAGACGCTGGAGCCGGCCGGGCTCGGCGCGCTGATGGCGCTGCTGGAGGAGCGGCGCAGGAAACTGGCGGCCGAAGGCCTGTTCGATGAGGCGCGCAAGCAGCTCATCCCGTTCATGCCGCGTGCCATCGGCGTCGTCACTTCGCCGACCGGCGCCGTCATCCGCGACATCCTGCATCGCCTCGCCGACCGCTTCCCGCGGCATGTGCTGGTCTGGCCGGTGCGGGTGCAGGGCGACGGCGCGGCCGAAGAGATCGCGGCGGCGATCCGCGGCTTCAATGCGCTCCCCGAGCGCGGGCCGGTCGCGCGGCCGGATGTGCTGATCGTCGCGCGCGGCGGCGGATCGCTGGAAGATCTGTGGTGCTTCAACGAGGAGATCGTGGTGCGGGCGGCGGCGGAGAGCATGATCCCGCTGATCTCGGCGGTCGGGCACGAGACCGATATCACGCTGATCGATTTCGCTGCCGACCGGCGCGCGCCGACGCCGACCGCGGCGGCGGAGATGGCCGTCCCGGTGCGTGCCGAGCTCCTGGCGCAGGTCGCAACGCTTGCCGCGCGCCAGGTCGCCTGCTGGCAGCGCGGCATCGACATCCGGCGCAAGGAATTGCGTGCGCTTGCGCGCGCCCTGCCGACGCCGGACCGCCTGTTCGCCGTCCGCCGGCAGACGCTCGATAATCTAGCCGAACGCCTGCCGCGGGCGCTGCGCGCCGGCACCCATGTCCATCACCAGCGTCTGGCGCGGCTGGCCGGGCGGCTGTCGACGCAGGTCCTGCGCACGCGGCTAAGCCGCAACGCCGAAATCGTCGCCGCGC
This sequence comes from Pseudorhodoplanes sp., assembly GCA_008933495.1. GTDB lineage: Bacteria > Pseudomonadota > Alphaproteobacteria > Rhizobiales > Xanthobacteraceae > Pseudorhodoplanes. The sequence continues at coordinate 1,326 of WBUW01000301.1, read as the reverse complement.
TTTCGGAGCGCGGCACGCGCGCGGTCCGCGTCCTGCTCGACCGCCGCGCCGACCGCGTTCGTTCGGCGACGCAATTGCTGGCGGCATTTTCGTACCGCGGCGTTCTGGCGCGCGGCTTCGCCCTCGTGCGCGACGCGGGCGGCACGCCGCTGCATGCCGCGGCGGCTGTGGCGCCCGGAATGCGGCTCGATATCGAATTCTCCGATGGCCATGTCGCGGCGGTGAGCGATGGCCGCCCGTCGTCCGATGCGTTCGATGCGTCCGCTGCGCCGAAGCGACGTCAGAAGGCAACGGCGCCGAAGCAGGGCAGCCTGTTCTGAGCCGCCGCGCGCAAACCGGCTTGACGAAAGGTGTAAAGTCGGACTTTTCTGGATCGCCACGCATACTATGTTAGCTGCGCAGGGCCACTGGGCCGATCGCAGCCCGCACGGAGACCGGTTTTGCTCAAGCGTCCCGACCGCAACCCGCCGATGACCGGCGAAGCCGAGGTCAAGTTCCTCGACGGCGATTTCCGGATCGTGCGGCCGGGCGCGTTCGTGCGCTGCGCGGTGACCGGCGTGCCGATCCCGCTCGAGGAGCTCAAATACTGGAGCGTCGACCTGCAGGAGGCCTATGCCTCGCCGGAGGTCGTGGCGAAGCGTTTCGCCGCCGAGGTCAGCGAACCGGGCGCGCAGTCTTAAGGCCGTCCAGCAGCAATCGCCGGACGGCTTTTTCATCCTCGAAGACGAGCTTGACCGGCAGCGAACGCAGCTTGGCGGCGAGCCGGGCGATGGCCGGCGCTTCGCCGGTCAGGCGGACGGCGTCTTTCTCCGTCGTCACCGGAATGAGGCCCTTGCTCTCGCACTGCGCGAGCAGCTCGTTGGCATCGGCTTCCGTATACTGGTGATGATCGTCGAAGCTCCTTTCGATCGCGGCCTCGATTCCGGCCGCCGCAAGCGACATGAAGAACTTCTCCGGATCGCCGATGCCGGCGAAAGCCAGCACCTTGCGCCTGCCGAGCGTCTTGACGGCGGTCTCGTCGAGCGCCAGCCGGGCGCGCAATATCTGCGGCTTGTGGGCCGCTATCAGGGCGGCGAGCCGGGCCGGATAATGGCGTCCTTCCCCGACGATCAGGACGGCGTCCGTCCGGTCCATCTGCGCGCCGAACGGGGCGCGCAACGGTCCGGCCGGAAACACGAAGCCGTTGCCGACGCCGCGCCGGGCGTCGACCACGGCGATCGAAAGATCCTTGCGCAGCGAGGGATTTTGCAGGCCGTCGTCCATGACAATGACGCTCGCGCCGGCCTCGCGCGCAAGCCGCGCGCCGGCCAGCCGGTCGCGCGCGGC
>WBUW01000300.1 GCA_008933495.1 Pseudorhodoplanes sp. | reverse complement strand
CGCCGGAAGGCGCGGCCGGCGGCGCGCCCTCGCTCCGGCTTGCCGTCGCCCCGGGTGAAATATGCCTTCCCGGCGAATCGTCGTTTCGCTTTAAGTTATGACCGCGTCCGGGCGCCGAAGCGGATTGCCTGCGGCCGACGGGCTGCGGGGAGTGCGGGCGATGCGCGCCGCGCCAGGGGAGACCGGTGTTTCACGCGGAAGGCTTCAAGGGTCTGCTGATCTTTCTGGTCGCGGCCGGCATCCTGGTGCCGCTGCTGCACCGGCTGCGCGTGGGCACCGTGCTCGGCTTCCTGCTCGTCGGCATGGCGCTCGGGCCGCACGGCCTCGGCCAGATCGCCAGCGAATATCCCTGGATTCGATACGTCACGCTTGACGATCCCAAGCGCGCCGAGCCGCTGGCGGAACTCGGCATCGTCTTTCTGCTGTTCCTGCTCGGCATGGAATTGTCGCTGCAGCGGCTGTGGCAATTGCGCCGCTATGTGCTCGGCGTCGGCCTCGCGCAGGTCGTCGCCTCGATCTTTGCCATCGGCCTGGCGATCCGCCTCGCCGGCATCCAGCCGCCGGCCGGCATCGTGCTCGGCATGTGCCTTGCGCTGTCGTCGACGGCCATGGTGATGCAGATCATGGTCGATCAGCGGCGCGCGGCGACGCCGGTCGGCCGCATCGCGCTGTCGGTGCTGCTGTTCCAGGACCTCATGGTGGTGCCGATCCTGTTCGTGGTCGGCATTCTGGAGGCGCGCCATGCCGGCAGCCGGTCGGTGCTCGACCTGATGCTGCCGTTCGCGCAGGCCTTCGCCGCGGTGATCCTGATCATGGTGGTCGGCAAATATCTGGTCAGTCCGCTGATGCGCTCGGCCGCGCGCACCGGCAGCCGCGAACTGATCATGGCGATCACGCTCGTCATCGTCTTCAGCATCACCGCCGCCATGGGCGCGGCCGGCCTGTCGGTCGCGCTCGGGGCGTTCCTGGCCGGCCTGCTGCTCGGCGAGAGCGAATACCGCCACCAGATCGGGGTCGATCTCGATCCGTTCAAGGGCCTGCTGCTCGGCCTGTTCTTTGTTACCGTCGGCATGTCGGTCGATCTGGCCGAGGTCGCGCGCAATGCCGGCTGGATTTTTCTGTCGCTGTTCGGATTGATCGCCGCCAAGGCGCTGATCCTCTACGGCGCGGCGCGGCTGTTCCGCGTGGCGCGGCCGGTGGCGGCGGAGATCGCGCTTCTGCTCGCGCAGGCCGGTGAATTCGCCTTCGTGGTGATCGGGCTTGCGCGCAGCAAGGACCTGCTTGAACCGCACATCGCGACCGCCGCCGTCGCGGTGGCGGGCCTGAGCATGATCATCACGCCGGCGCTGGCCGCCGCCGCGCGCCGGCTTGCCGAACGCCTCGAGCCGCTCGATCATACCGACCAGCGCCCCGACGACGAGGTCAGCCGCATGCGCGACCATGTCATCATCGGCGGTTTCGGCCGGGTCGGGCAGGCGGTGGCGCGCGTCCTCGATAACGAGAACGTGCCCTGGATCGCCTTCGACACCAACGGCGCGCTGGTTGCCGAGCAGCGCGCCGCCGGCCGCATGGTTTATTTCGGCGATGCCAGCCACCGGGAAATCCTGCAGCATGCCGGCGTGTCCTATGCGCGCGCGATCGTGGTCACGCTCGACGTCGCCAATGCCGCCGAGCGCATGGTCGGAGAGGTTCTGGCATTGCGGCCGAATGCGCAGGTGTTCGCGCGCGCCAAGGATGCCGAGCACGCGCTGCGGCTGAGCGCCTGCGGCGCGATCAGCGCCATACCGGAGACGGTGGAGGCCAGCCTGCAGCTTGCCGGGCGGTTGCTGGAGGGGCTCGACTTCCCGCCCGACGCGGCGAATGCGCGCATCGCGGAGGAGCGCGCCTACGAACTGACGCTGCTCAAGAAGATCCAGGCGGTGGAGAACTGACGCAGGAAGGCGCGCAAGCGGACAGACAGAAGGCGCGGCCGCAGGAGCCCGTCCACAAAGGCGCCGACCACCCGAACCGGCGCATCCTCTGCCACATAATCCTCAATCGCCGCCGGCAGCAGCGCTGCCTGACCGCGATTCTCGCCCCGAATATAGCTCATGGAAAAGGCCGCACCGTTGTCGATGCGGCCCTTCTTATCTGACTCGCTCAGTTCTCACACAGCCTGCCGCAGCCGCGCCTTCGCCGGGGTGACCCGGCGGCGGCTCAGGCCATCGCCTGCTTGAGGTTCTCGTCGATCTTGTCGAGGAAGCCGGTGGTGGACAGCCATTTCTGGTCGGCGCCGACCAGCAGCGCGAGGTCCTTGGTCATGAAGCCGGCTTCCACCGTGTCGACACAGACCTTTTCGAGGGTGTTGGCGAACTTCGCCAGCGCGGCATTGTTGTCGAGCTTGGCGCGGTGGGCGAGCCCGCGCGTCCAGGCGAAGATCGAGGCGATGGAGTTGGTCGAGGTCTCCTTGCCCTGCTGGTGCTGGCGATAATGGCGCGTGACGGTGCCGTGCGCGGCCTCCGCCTCGACCACCTTGCCGTCCGGCGTCATCAGCACCGAGGTCATCAGGCCGAGCGAGCCGAAGCCCTGCGCCACCGTGTCGGACTGCACGTCGCCGTCATAGTTCTTGCACGCCCAGATATAAGCGCCGGACCATTTCAGCGAGGAGGCCACCATGTCGTCGATCAGGCGGTGCTCGTAGGTGAGCTTGCGCTTCGCGAACTCGGCCTTGAATTCCTCGTCGAACACCTTCTGGAACAGTTCCATGAAGCGGCCGTCATACTGCTTCAGGATGGTGTTCTTGGTCGATAGATAGACCGGATAGTTGCGGATCAGGCCGTAATTGAACGAGGCGCGGGCGAAATCGATGATCGACTGGTCGAGATTGTACATCGCCATCGCGACGCCGCTGCCCGGCGCCTTGAACACTTCCTTCTCGATCACCTTGCCGTCATTGCCGGCGAACTTGATCGTGAGCGTGCCGGCGGACGGGAACTTGAAATCGGTCGCGCGGTACTGGTCGCCGTAGGCATGACGGCCGATCACGATCGGCTGCGTCCAGCCCGGCACCAGGCGCGGGATGTTCTTGCAGATGATCGGCTCGCGGAAAATCGTGCCGCCCAGAATGTTGCGGATGGTGCCGTTGGGCGAGCGCCACATTTCCTTGAGGTTGAATTCCTTCACGCGCGCTTCGTCGGGCGTGATCGTCGCGCACTTGACGGCGACGCCGACCTTCCTGGTCATTTCGGCCGAATCAATGGTGACCTGGTCGTTGGTCGCGTCGCGATGCTGGATGCCAAGATCGTAATAGAGCAGCTCGATGTCGAGGTAGGGATGAATGAGCTTGTCCTTGATGAGCTGCCAGATAATGCGCGTCATCTCGTCGCCGTCCATCTCGACGACCGGATTCGCAACCTTGATTTTGGCCATAACGGAAAACGTCCTGATATCTTGAAGGGTCGGGGATCGGGAAGGCGGCGCTCCCCTTTGCGCGCGCTGCCTATAGCATCGGCCCCGCCCGCACGGAAGCCGACTTAGGGTCTAGGCGGGCGCGGGCGGGCGGTTTTTGCGCGCGCGGCGCGCTGGTGTAGAAGGCGCAGCCGCCGGCGCGCTGGCCGGTATTGCTGGAAGAGCCTTGCATGCCGGGCGCGGGGACCGACAAGACCAGACGCTGGATCGCCGAGCCGGGGCCGGTCTTCGTGCTGGTGGAGCCGCAGCTCGGCGAGAATATCGGGGCGGCGGCGCGCGCCATGGCGAATTTCGGCCTGGCGCGGCTGCGCCTGGTGGCGCCGCAGCAGGGCTGGCCGAACGAGAAGGCGCGGATGATGGCCGCCGGGGCGGACCGCGTGCTCGAGGCGGCGGCGCTCTATCCGACGCTTGCCGCTGCCATCGCCGATTGCCGCTATGTGGTGGCGGCGACCGCGCGCGCCCACGATCAGGCCAAGCCGGTGATCGGGCCGCAGCAGGCGGCGGAACTGGTGGCGCCGCGCGTTTCGGCCGGGGACACCGTCGCCTATGTGTTCGGGCGCGAGCGCAACGGCCTTGAGAACGACGAGGTCGGCCTCGCCGACGCCGTCGTCACGCTGCCGGTCAATCCGGCCTTTGCCTCGCTCAATCTCGCGCAGGCGGTCGCGATCCTCGCCTATGAATGGTTCAAGACGGTTTCGGGCGGCGTCCTGCCGTTTGCCATGCCGGACAAGTCGCCGCCGGCGCGCAGGGAACAATTGCTTTCGTTCTTCCGCACGCTCGAAGCCGAGCTTGAGAAGATCGAGTATTTCCGGCCGGACGAGAAGCGCGAGACCATGGTCGTCAACATGCGCAATATCTTCAACCGCATGCAGGCGAGCCAGCAGGACATCCGCACCTTGCACGGCATCGTCACCGCGCTCGCGCACGGCCGCAAGGGGCCGGCGCGCGGCGGCGTGCTCGACGGCACGCAGGCGGAACTGCTGCGTTCGCTGCTTGCCAGCCAGGCGCAGCGGCCGGCACCGGACAGCGGCGGCCCCACGCGCGGCC
>WBUW01000299.1 GCA_008933495.1 Pseudorhodoplanes sp. | reverse complement strand
CCCGCCCGCACGTCAATCAGCGTCGACTTGCTGGCGCTGCGGATGGTATCCAGAATTCGCATCTGATCGAATACCGAGGTGATATCGACCACCTCCGTCTCTGCCGGATGAAAGCGCCTCAGGTTTCCTTTTGGCGACTCGGTATCGAATGCCCGGATCGGCAACCGGCAGGCAGTGAAATAGTCGATCAATGTACGTGACACCGTGGTTTTACCGACGCCGCCTTTATCGGCACCGACGATAATCAGAATATTCTTGGACATGATACCGAGACCTTCTTTTTGCGGCGTCTTCTGTTGATCTGTCTTTGCCGAGAGATTGTGGCTGTCCTGCCGGATGAACGGTAACGAGCGTAAGCGTAAGCGAACCGGCGACCCATTTTGGTGCCGCCAACTCAGGACGGGCACGACTGGGTGTTTTGATGCTGCACCACCTAACGTCTCGCGCCCGCAACTATGCCGTCGCCCTGCGTTCGCGCGAATGTCGCAGATGCCTCGGACCAGGCAACGGTCGGCAGAGAGCATCGGTACGGGGCGTCGTCCCATGCTCTCTGCCGCCTGGCCCAGGCAGTCAGTTGCAGCGGACATGAGGATCCGCAGGGGCCTGCAGGACGCAACCGGCAAAGGCGAGTCCGGCTGCGTCCCGAAGTCGTTGGCCGGCACCACAAGATGGCGGCGGTTGGATCATCGAGGCGTTAAACGCTCAGCTACTCACCTTGACGTCGGCGAGATCGACCACCGGCATGGTCGATACATTGGTCCCGCCCTGGCTATTAGCTACGTTCGCGGCGGGCGGAAGCCGTCCGGTCTCCGCGCCCGATGACCGATGCGATTCGGCGCCGCCGACCGTGAGCTTCAGGCGGTCGAGTTTGACCGGTGCCGCTGCGAGTTCCGGCTTGACGCCCTGCTTGCGTTCGGAGCGAAAATCCGTCGACGAAAACTCGCCCGAGATCATGGCGCCTTTTTCGATCTGAAGCTCGCCGTAGCTGACATTGCCCTGGACACGCGCGGTCGAGCGCAGGATCATCAACTGCTTGATCTCGAGCTTTTCCGAAATCGAGCCGTGAACGTCGGCATCGGTTGCGATGATATTTCCCCGGATCACGCCCGACGGGCCGATGCGGATCGACCGCGCGGTCAGTTCGCCTTCGAAGGTTCCGTCGACTACGATGACATCGGGAACCGACATCTCGCCTTTGATGGAAACCGCTTCTCCAATGTAAGCCACGTTCGGTTCCATCGGCCGAAATTCCGCCAGCTTGTTTTGATCACTCACGTATACCTCCTTGGGCCTGCGCCGCAGCCTGTTCTCAATTCTGCAGCAATGCACCGCTCATTTTGAGCGCAGTCACTCATGCCGGGTGCTCCAGCCCGATTGAGTCTTCTGTGCGATTTTATGCTTGACGTCCGCGCCGGCACGTTCCCGCGGGCGCGGCGTGTCTTCAAGAAACCTGGGATTCGTTTGCGTCCATGATCGTGTTTTCGTGCGACGGCGTCCTGATCGACAGTATGCGTATTGTCGCCGAGACGGCCGCCAAAGCCTTTTCCGACTCGGGTTTTCCACTCCAAGCCACGACCTATGAGAAGCTCTTTCGCGGCCGGTGCATCGGACGCGTGTGTCGCGAGTACGAAAACAGGATCGGTCACGGCTTCGATCCGGCTTTTGTCGGCCAGGTCTATTCCACCATCATCCGTCGCTTCGATGCGGAGTTACGCGCCGTGCCACACGTCAGTTATGCGCTGACCTGGCTCAGAGAACCTAAAAGCGTCTTCTCGGAATGGCCAAAAGACGTTATCCGCGCCGGCCTTGAAACCGCCGGCCTGACGCGCTTCTTTGCACGGCACCGTATTGTCTCCTTTCACGATACCGGTTTCGAGCAGCCTTTCTTTGTCCTGGCAAAAATACTCGCGATCGCCCCGTCCGAATGCATCCTGGTTTGCCGCTCGCCGGCTACGATTGCGCAAGCCATACAGTCAGGCCTAAACGCCATCGGTTATGCCGGCAGCGCCGAGAGCGAAGAGGATCACGAAAATCGCCTTGCGGCAGCCGGTGCATCGGCGGTCATTACCGACTTGCGGCAATTGAAGCAGACGGTTCTGACCCTCCGAAGCAAGCCGGCAATTCGGCCAGGCGCTGCATTTGCCGGGCGGAGCTGATGCGAGCGACCGGCCGCACGGTGCATTTTTCGGAGTATCCTTACGCTCTAGCATTACAGTTGCGCTTTCCTTTTGAGGTGTGCGTGGCGCGCTTCGGCTTGGTGGGCGCGCCGCCAGAGCGACCACGCAATGACCTGGGCGGGTTGAATGCGCCGTTGGGCGAGCTTGATGGCGATGCGGCGGATTTCTTGGATCGACCAGCGGATCAGGAATGTTTGGTCCGGAGGCGCCGCAGTGTTTTTTTGGGCGCCACGACATTTGCCTGATGACGGATGACAGCCATCATGGCGAAGGTGAGCATGACGAGCGAGGCATGCCGGTGCCAGCCATGCCAAGAGCGAGTTTCATTGTGATCAAGGCCAAGCTCGTTCTTGGCGACTTCGAAGCTGTCCTCAATGGCCCAACGGCTGCCTTCGGGAGAAACGCGCCTCGCTCCCGTTCAATGGCTTGTCCCGTCGGAAAATGTAATTTTGTTCCATACATTGTATTTGCCGGACGGCCGCGACATCGGAATGCGCTTCACCTCGGTGAAGGTCGCCGCATCGTAGACAACCAGCGCTCCATCCAGCTCCCAGACCGATACCAGAGCAAAGCGTCCGGTCTTGTCGAACTCGACATGCGCAGCGGTCTTGCCCGGCGACGGCGTCAGCGTTCGCACCACTTCGAGCGTCTGCTTGTCGATGATCGCGATCGTGTCTTTTCTGGCACCCAGCATCCCGTCGGTCCATGCGAACCGCGTCTTCTCATGACTGCGCATGAAAAATCCCGGCCCCGGCGTCTCGATCGTCTTGATGACCGACCAGCGTTCCAAGTCTAGCACGCTGATCCGGCCCGCCTTCAGATGCGGCGTCGCCATGACCGGCCGGTCGTTCCAGAGCCAGGCGATCCCCGAGCCGAGATGCGGCAGACCCGGCATGTCGATTTGCACGATGTCGCGTCCGACGTTCAGATTGACCACGACCGCTTTTCCGTCACGCGCCGAGCCGATCAGATGGCGATAAGGCGGGTCGAAGAAGAAATCGTCGAGCGGTTGCGGCACATCGATGCGGCGCAGGCTGAACAAACCCTGCGACGCGGCGAGCCCCTCGACCATGCCCTTCTCGTGCGAGTGAACGAGACCGCCATAGACCGGCGGCGCAGCAGGATCGGTCGCGATTTCCCAGATTTCCGGGACATCTTTCAACGCGGCAACGAAGGAATTGCGCGGGCGCGCCTGGTAGACGGCGGACACACGCGACGAACGCCCCTTGCGGTCCCGAACCTCGAAGATCCTGGCAACCGACAAATCCTCGCTCGACAGGATAACGAGCGTGTGCGGAAGATAATTGGCCACCGCCACATATTTCCCGTCGCTCGACAGCGCGATGTTGCGCGAATTGATCCCGGCCCGGACCTCGGCGATGACCTTGAGCGACCAAAGATCGTATTTTGCGATCCAGCCGTCGCGTGACATGAAATACACAAACCGGCCGTCGGGAGTGAATTTCGGCCCGCCATGCAGGGCAAAACGCGTCGGGAATCGCGTCAGCGGCTCGAACCGGTCGCCGTCAAGGATGGTCGCGTGATGATCGCCCGTTTCCACGACGACGAACAGGTTCATCGGATCGGCGTTGTGCTTTGGCCGCGCAAGCATCTCCGGCTGTGCATGAATGATACGGCTTGCGGCAATTTCGGCCTCACCCCAGAGCGGGATCGCCGCCAGCGGCGTTGCGACGTAAGCCGCCAGCGCAGCGATCTCGTTCTTGGCGAGCACCGATCCGAAACCGGGCATTTGCGTTGCCGGGCGCCCGTCGGCGATCACGGTTGTCAGACGCTGACCGGCGAGGCGTCCCAGATTTTCCGGAAGCAAGGCCGGCCCGGTTCCGCCGAGCCGATCGGAACCGTGGCACGCCGCACAATGTTCGCCATACAGCCGCACGGCATCCGACTCCGCCCGCGCCGGCACGCCGAGTGCAAGCAGGAGGTAGAGCGCAAGTTCAGCCGGACGCGTGCGGCTCATGACGCAGTCCCCGATAGGGCGTTACGGTCACGCGCGCACGCGGCCCGAGAAGGCCGATCTCGGCGTCGCTGAGATAACAGCCGGGATCTTCCGCCCACGGGTCGCCGGTAATGCGCATGGCGCGGACGCGCGTGTTTCCGCCGCAGATGGCGCGATAGTCGCATGACGCGCAGCGCCCGCCGATCGCCCGCGGCCGGTGCCGGAGCCCGGCCATGATCGGGTCGCTCAGATCGCTCCAGATTTGCGAGAACGGCCGCTCTTTCACGTTGCCGAGCGTGTGGTGCCACCACATGGTGTCGGGATGAACGTTCCCCAGATTGTCGATATTGGCGATATTGAC
>WBUW01000298.1 GCA_008933495.1 Pseudorhodoplanes sp. | reverse complement strand
GCCAGCGCGGTGCGACGGTCGCCGCGCGTGCGGCCGCGCAACGCGTCGGGCGCGATGCCGAACAGGCCGGTCACGACGGTTTCGATGACGTCACAATAATGCGCGCGCTGCGCGATCGCCGATTGGGTGGAGCGGGCGGCACAGGATCTGGTCGGTTCCATCTGCATGCAGGGCCTCGGGGAAGATATAGGATTTTATCCACAAATATGGAGTTGACTCCACATGGGACTAAACCTAGATAAAGCCGCCCCGAAAGGGGATGGCGCGCCCGAAGTCACACCCGAAATGTTGAAAGCCGGATTGGCCGTGCTTGAGCGCGCTACCGACTGGGTCTCCGATCCTGCCGACGAGTACCCGCCTGAGTTCACGCCCTCAGAAGATACGGCAAAGGAGGTTTTTCTGGCCATGTGGAAGGCCCGACCACGGTCCCGACCTGCCTATCCATTCCTCGAATTGTCGTGGCTATGGCGTTGGCTAGGGCGTGTCCGAACTGGAAATAAACGGCCAAGTCATCCGCGACCCGTCTGATCTGGTCTAGGCTTGCCATTAGCCGGACCGACTCACCCTTTTTGGTCACACTAAAGAGGGTTGAGTGGTTTGCCGGTCCGTCAAGGACGACCGAGTGAAGCAAGAGATTCCGATTTTTGGCCAACCCGTCCGCAGCCGTGGTGAAATGTCGAATTAGTGCGACGGCCTCCGCGTGATCTCCTTCGGCATTTTTCCATGGGGGATTCTTCAAGGACAAGTCAATCAAAGTTAGGGTGGAATTGACGTTATACTTTGCGTGAATTAGCCGCGCATATTCTTCGGTAGACCCGGTGACAGCAGCCAGCATCCAGACAAGAGAGCGCTCAAAGTTGGCAAAGTTCACGCTGACTACGCCGAGCGCAAACATGCTATCCTGTGACCCTGCTTTGTAAGCGGGCCACGATTCCGTAGGAGCCGACATGACCGCAAAGTCCTCAGAACAATACGGCGAACGCGAGTCGCAACAGCGCTTCCAAAAGCTCGTCGATATTGCGCTGAAGTCGCCTCCCAAGCCCATCAAGAGTATGGGCAAGAAGGGCGTCCCGGCGCAATCCAAGAAGCGCCAAAAGGCCGCCGCCAAGGCCCGCTGAGGGGTTTTCTCTAACGTCCGAATATCGGATACTTGTGTCGTCGCCAGCGGAGTGATTGCCGCGGGGCGATGCGCCTTTGCGCACTGAACACAGGGCAACCCGCCATGTCGGGCGGCCCACGCCATACAACACCCTCACAGGAAAATCGTGGGGCGTGCTGAGCCCTGTGTTCACGCGCAATCACCCGCCCGGCACCAGGCCAGACGGGAGCGGCGCTTCAACACGGGGGCGCGCCATGAATCGGCTTAAGAAAATTCTCGGTATCGTATTTTGGACACCAATCATGATCTTCTCAGCAATTTATTTGCTGGCTGTCCTGAGGACTCCAACGACGCCCGGTCAAAAAATAACATCGCGCTTGGAGGCAACAAGTCCGCTCTCGGGGGAGCGCGCTTCCGTCGTCAATCCGTCAAAAGACGTGCAATTTGATCCGGACATGGATCGCAAACTGGCTATGATGGAAACGTTGACGCTACGAATCCGAGAGTGCATGCGCGACTATCAACTCATTATGCTGCGACAGGGCATCCGTGACCGCAAACAGATGAGCGCGGCCGCCATAAAAACATGCGGTGGGGCGATGAATGCGCTCCCTGCTGATCTGAGGGAAATCGGAGTTGCCGGTTTGCCATTGCTGGCGGAGCAAGAACTCAACACTATTCTCAGATATCAGCGATAATGGTAGTTTGACTGCAACCTCAGCGAGCTAGTTCAATGCCCAAAGATTCACACGATGGATTGATATCCTTGGAAGAGGCCATCTATTGGCTTCGACGGCTCAAGTCCGTTCGCCCCTCTCCGCCAGCCTCCGCGAAAAAAAATCGCGCAAAGCGCGAAGACTCTCAATCAGTGCGGCATGTTCGTTCGTCATCCGCGCGCCGTCTTCGAACGACTCAAGGTTCTTGATGATCGCGCGCGCCAAAGTGGGATCGGTGCAAAGAGGCCATACCGCCGCCCCAAGCAATAAGACCAATCCCTTTCTCTGTGAATCGAGCACATCCCGCCATTCGTCATCTTTCGTTACGCGTTCTTCTAAGGCTTGTAGCCTTTGCTCAATCGTCGGCATTTGATCGCTCCTAGTCGCTTGGCAGCATCTAGGATAGCGGGCGGCGGGGACGGGCGTCACTGCCCGTCCCCGTCTCCAAACGGCAACTCAAGCTGTACGGGATCGAAAAGCGGCATGGCGTTGCGCCGCCAGCGCCGCTGAACGCGCGCCACGAACCGGCGAAAGTCAGGCGCGACCAACTTGATGGTAGGTCAGGCGCTTGCCGACGATGCCCTGGACCGCGATCTTCGTCCGGTCGATATCGGAGTAGCCGAGCGCGACCCGATGATTGTAGCGGAAGTCGTATTCGGCCAAGTAGCGATGCAGGTGCTTCTCGCCGCAGTGCTGGTAGATACCGCGCATGCCGCGCTTGAAGATCGAGAAATAGCCCTCGACAGAATTGGTGTGAACGTCGCCGCGAGCGTACTCCCCGTGCGAATGCGTCACGGTCTCATGCGCTGAGAACTCGTGCCCGACCTTGGTGTATAGGCGGCTTTCGTCCGTGTGCAGGCGCGCTTCGCGAGCGATATTCTCCCGCACGATAGCGGCCACGGAAGCGCCATCCGCGACCGCCGGATGAAAAGACCGGACCCGGCCCCCGCGCTCAACCAGCGCAACGATGGCGCGCTTGCCGGCGGCGCGGCCTTTCTTGATGTACGGACGGCCTTTGCGCTGCGGAGAGGGACGGCGCTTCGACTCCGGGAGATTGCCGAAATAGGTCTCGTCGGCTTCGACGATGCCGCCACCGCCAGCGCCGCCAAGCGGGTCCATCTTGCCGTCGCGCATGGCTTCGCGAATGCGATGGCAAAGAAACCACGCCGATTTGTAGTCAATGCCGAGCGAGCGATGAAGCTGGTGCGCGCTCACGCCCTTCTTGCTGGCGCACATCAGGTAAAACGCCATCAGCCACTTGTTGAGCGGGATGTGGCTGCGCTCCATCAGCGTGCCGGTCGTGACCGTGAAGTCCTTCCGGCACTCCTTTTCAGCGCAGCGGTAATACCCCGGTTTTGCCTTGTTCTTGTACGCATGGTTGATCGAACCGCAATGCGAACAGATCGGGCCATCCGGCCAGCGCTGCGCCTCAAGCCAAGCGCGGGCGTTTTCGTGGCTCTGGAAATGCGGGGCGTCGAAGGCATTGGACATGGCTGAAATCCTCTAGAACTGAGGAAACACTAGCCTTTGGGCCTTGTGGCGTCAAGTCCATAATTGGGATTTTATCCCTATACCACAGACCGCGGGCCCGGGGATAAGTTCTCCGTGTCGTCCCTAAAGCCATGGACCGGCGTGGTTTTTCCGGCCGGCGGGTGTGCATAAGCGCCCGCCGGCGGGCGCCCGCAGCGGATCTCCGCTATTTGCGGCGCCGGCGCTGCTGGCCAAGTCCCATCTGCTTGGCAAGCCGTGAGCGGGCGACCGCGTAGTTCGGCGCCACCATCGGGTATTCAGGCGGCAGTCCCCACTTGTCGCGATATTGTTCGGGGCTCATGGCGTATTGCGTCCGCAGGTGCCGCTTGAGGGATTTGAACTTTTTGCCGTCTTCGAGGCAGATGAGGTATTCGGGCGTAATCGATTTCTTCACCGGCACCGCCGGTTTGAGCGCATCCGCCGCCCGCTCGCCCTGGCCGGCCGCGACGCGCAGGAGCGCGCTGTGCACGCGGTTGATCAGCGCGGGGATTTCATCGACCGGGACGGCGTTCTTGCTCACATAGGCCGCGACAATATTCGCGGTCTGATCGACCAGGCGCTCGCTTTGATTTCCGCTCACCATTGGACCTCCGCAAGAAGAATTCCACCGATCCCAAGTATTAGAGGCAACATATACTTGGCGTTTTCTTGATTGGCAAATTCCGGACCGGCCTGGTGTCGCCCGCGGAGCGCCCGCAAACATCGCCGGCGCCGAACGCGACATCCGGACGCGTCATGATGCCGGCGGCCGACCGAAGAAACCGCGGCGCCCGTCCGCCGGCAGGCTCCTGCCGGCCTGCCGAACCCGACCGGCGGCGCGATGGCATGAAGAGGGACTGCGCGCAGCGCGATCCGCTACGAACGCATGGCCGGCCGCGCCGGCGCGCGAGCGCTCCCGATCCGGGTTAGGCGCTTTTTTCGAGATGGTTGCGCAATTCCTCGATCGAGCCGAAGCGAACGACGCCTTGCGCCAGTTCTGCTTCAATCGAACCGTCCGTGTAGAGCGTGTAGGCCATGCCGTCGACCACGCCGGACTTGAGGATCGAAACCGGGGCCGCGGGCGCCTTCTCCTTCGGCCGCTCCGCAAAGTGAGCGCCGTTTTGCCGGGCCGCGGTATCCTGGAAATGATCGCGTGACGTTTCCGGCCGCGGGCTGTCCGGCCACATC
>WBUW01000297.1 GCA_008933495.1 Pseudorhodoplanes sp. | reverse complement strand
CCGCGCGCCGGTCGGGCGCCGGAACGTCTGCGCGCGGATCGTCAGGCACGCGCACCTCACGCGGCAATCGCGGGTCGTTAGGTTCCGGCGGCGCCGACGTTCGATCCCTATCCGATCCCGAACTACAATGATCCCGCGCCCGGCTACGCCGCGCCGCGCGCACCGTTCGGCCATTACGGCGACCGGACGCCGGCGGACACGCCGGCCTCCCTGCAGCCGCCCGCGAACACGGCCCCGATCCCGCCGCAGGATCCACCCGGCGCGCAGCCCGCGCCGGCACGCCCCAACACCGTCGCCGCACTGCCGCCCGAAGATCAGCCGGAAGAAGGCGAGCCGAGAGAATTGCCACCGCAATTCAAGCGGCAGATTGTCCCGTATCAGACCAAGCAGCCGCCCGGCACCGTCGTCATCGATACGGCGAGCACCTATCTCTATTTCGTGCAGGGCGGCGGGACCGCGATTCGTTACGGGATCGGCGTCGGCCGCGAGGGCTTCACCTGGTCCGGCACGGAGAAGATCACCAAGCTCGCCGAGTGGCCGGACTGGCATCCGCCGGCCGAGATGATCGAGCGGCAGCCCTATCTGCCGCGCTTCATGGCCGGCGGCCCCGGCAATCCACTGGGCGCGCGGGCGCTTTATCTCGGCAAGACCGTCTATCGCATTCACGGGACGAACCAGCCCTCGACGATCGGCAAGTTCGTGTCATCCGGCTGCATCCGGATGCTCAACGAAGACGTGGAGGATTTGCACAGCCGGGTGAAGGTCGGTACCCGTGTAGTGGTGCTGCCCGGCGGACCGCCCAGCTCGGCCTCGAACCTGGCGGCGCCGGTATCGCGCTGACGGCGAACGGCGGACGATGTCCGCATTCGCTGTTTCCGGCGTGACCGCATTGCCCGAATCAGCGAGATTGCGCGCCGAGTCGTGATCGCGCGATTGCGCCCCCCGATCACGGGCCTGCGGATAACACCACCGGGAACGCGTCGCTGTTCCATCCCGTCCGCATCGTTGCGTACGACGCCCACCGGGCGACATTCCGGATTCGTTGCGATGCTGCCTGATCTGAGGCTTCTGATCCCCGCGACCGTGGCGACATTCTTTCTCGCCGCGGCGGCGGGTCTGTATGCTTCGGTGCGGCTGGTGCAGGATCCGTTTTCGGCTGATGCGCGCGCGGCGGCGGACGACAGCCCGATCAACCGGATCGTCACCGGCTGGCCGCGGCCGGAACCGAACCGTACGGCGGCGCTGCGCGAACTCGCGGTGCTGCTGAAGGAGAACGCACCGGCGGCAACGCCGGCGTCGCTGGCGCCCGCTTCGACGCAAACCGATGCGCCGGCGCAGCCCGGGGCAGCGCTCGCCGGCGATCCGGCGAGCGCCAGTGTTCATGCAAAGGATGCCGCCGCACCCTCGCAGGTCACAAGCCTGCCGGTGACGCCGGACGAGACGCTGAAAGCGGAGCCGGCCGCGCCGCCGTCCGGCGCCGAGATGGTTCCGGAATCCGGAGCGATAACGAAATCGGCCGAGCCGGCGGCGCAACGCCCGGTGCGTACGGTCCGGCGCCGCGCGCAGCCCGGCGCGAGCGCACCCGAACAGCAGTCTTTTGCGGCGATCGAACGCGCGGAAGTGCCGGCCAATTGACGGCCGCACCCGCAATTCGGCATCCCACGATCCACCAGGCGCGATAGGATACAGCCGCATCCGCCGCCCTGGATGAAACGATGATCCCGCTCTCGGTTCTCGATCTTTCGCCGGTCACGACCGAGACTTCCGGCGCCCAGGCCTTGCGCAACAGCCTCGACCTCGCGCGTCACGCCGATGCGCTCGGCTATTGCCGCTATTGGGTTGCCGAACACCACAATCTGGCGACGATCGCCAGTTCCGCGCCCGACATCATGATCGGCCGGATCGCCGCTGCGACCACACGCCTGCGCGTGGGCTCGGGCGGCGTCATGCTGCCCAATCACGCGCCGCTGACGGTCGCCGAGCGTTTCAAGGCGCTCGAAGCCCTGTTTCCCGGCCGCATCGATCTCGGCCTCGGGCGCGCGCCGGGCACCGACCCGGTTACCTCGGTCGCCTTGCGCCGCCGCCAGGACATCAATGCCGACGACGATTTCCTCGACCGGCTGCAGGAACTGCTGCTTCTGGAAAACCGCGGCTATCCGCCCGAGCATCCATTCGCAAAGATACGCGTGATGCCGGACGGCGTGGCGCTGCCGCCGCTGTTCCTGCTCGGTTCGGGTGATTACAGCGCGCGCGTGGCCGCCTCGATCGGCGCGGGATTTTCCTT
The DNA here is from genome assembly GCA_008933495.1 of Pseudorhodoplanes sp. Classification (GTDB taxonomy): domain Bacteria; phylum Pseudomonadota; class Alphaproteobacteria; order Rhizobiales; family Xanthobacteraceae; genus Pseudorhodoplanes. The sequence continues at coordinate 2,228 of WBUW01000297.1, read as the reverse complement.
CGCCCATCATTTCGCGAGCCACGATGCGGCGGACGCGATGCTTGCCTACCGCGCCGGATTCCGGCCCTCGCCGACGCGTGCCGAGCCGTACGCGATCCTTGCCGTGCATGTCGTCTGCGCCGAAACCGGCGAGGCGGCAGAGCGCCTGGCGGCGACCGGCGATCTGCATTTCGTGCGGCGCGCCAGGGGCGAATATCTGCCGCTCGAACATCCGGATGTGGCGCTCGCTTATCCTTATTCCATTGTCGACCGCGAGCGCATGCAGCACAACCGCACGCGCCTGTTTGTCGGCGCCCCCGATCGCATCAAGCCGCGGCTCGACCATCTGATCGCGGCGACGCGCGCCGACGAGGCCATGATCACGGCCATGATTTTCGATCACGCGGCGCGCAAGACCTGTTATGCGCTGATGGCGCGCGCCTACAATCTTGGAGCATAATCCGTTCAGGTTGAATCGGACCGCGCACGCGATTTATTGTTTTTCGCGCGATCTTGCGCCGAACCGGTTCCTACTTCGGCGGATCGCGCCTGACGCGCACGAAAAGCCCCGGCCGAAGCCGGGGCTCGTTCGGGATTTTTGCCGGGTACGCCGGACGGAATGATCAGTTCGTCCGGGTGCCGGGCGGCAGGGCCGAAGCCGGCGCGGGCGCCGGCGGGACATTCGGCTGGGTCGCCTGGTAATCGGTGAACGTACGTCCGGCGAAGTTCTGCGGCGCGGGCGCTGCGCCCTGCTGCTGCACGCCGGACACCGGCGCCACGGCGATCTCGTTCGTGCACTTGTCCCTGAACACGACCTGCCCTTCGGGCGTGTATTCCTTGGTCAGGCACGAGCACAGATTGGGCTGCGCGGGCGCGGCGCGATAGGCGGCGTAACCTGCGCCGACGACAACCGGAGCCGCGTAATAATAATGGCGGCGCCAATAGCCGTGCCGCCAGTGCGGCCAATACGGCTTGCCCCAGCCGGGTTTCGGCCAAGGCTTGGGCCATGGCTTCACGATGCCGAGACCGCCGGGCTTCTTCCAGCCACCGCCGCCCCAGGCCAGGGCGTCGGAGCTTGTGGCAACGCTCAGGGTACCGAGCGAAACCACGGCAGCCAAAGCGAACAGGGCATTGCGGGTGATGCGGGACATTGGGCTTCTCCTTGAGCTCCTCGTCCCCCATTGGTCGAAAGCCGCCGGCGGCGGGTTCACCCGCGAAAAACTGTGTGGTTAATCAGGTGCTTAAGTCCGCGGATGCGGCCGCGCGGGATATCCCGGGCGATCGCGCTTGCCCTAGAATGCGCCCGGTCGCACTGGAGCATGATCCCGAAAAGTGCGAAGCGGTTTTCGGAAGAGATCATGCTCGGACGATGAGTTGAAGCGCGCCGACGATGCGAAGAAAAGTCATCCCGCTTCAGGCGGCCGCAACCGGGGAGGGAACGACCGCGTGGGCAGACAGCTTTCGTTGACGGCGTCCGACGGCCATTCGCTTGGCGCCTACCGCACCGATCCGGCCGGCGCTCCGAAGGGCGCGGTCGTGGTGGCGCAGGAAATCTTCGGCGTGAACACGCATATCCGCAATGTCTGCGAGCGGCTGGCGGCGCAAGGCTATGTCGCGGTCGCGCCCGCGTTGTTCGATCGTTTCGTGCGCGATTTCGAGAGCGGCTATTCGCCGGACGACGTTGCCAACGCCCGCAAGCATCTCGCGCATCTGAACTGGGACGCAATGATGCGCGACGTGGCGGCCGCCCAGGATGCGGTGAAAGAGAGCGGGCCGGTCGGTGTGATCGGCTTCTGCATGGGCGGCACGGTCGCCTTCCTGTCGGCGACGCGTCTTTCCGGCGTTTCGGCGGCGGTTGCGTTCTATGGTGGCCAGATCATCCGCTTCGCGGAGGAAAAATCGAAATGCCCGGTGCAGATGCATTTCGGTGAAAAGGACGACCACATCCCGATGCGCGATGTCGACGCCATCCGCCGCAAACAGCCGCAGGCGCAGGTCCATACTTATCCCGCCGGCCACGGCTTCTATTGCGACGAGCGCGCGAGCTTTCACGCTCCAAGCGCCAACGAAGCCTGGAACCGCACGCTCGCATTCCTGTCTGCAAACCTGAAAGCGTGACGGCGGTCAAAACCAGCGTTCGGGGACGTGCACGGTGTCGCCGGGGCGAAGCGGCGTGGCGGGGAGAACGCGCAGGCGCGGCGGCTGGCCGCTGGCATTGCGCGTGAGCTGTACGCTGCGCTTGTCGGCGC
>WBUW01000296.1 GCA_008933495.1 Pseudorhodoplanes sp. | reverse complement strand
TGCAGCCGTAGGAGACGAAGCCGCCGATCGATTCCGGCGCATTGGTGCCGTGAATGGCGTATTCGCCGCCGCTCAAGGTCAGCGCCGCCGCGCCCATCGGATTGCGCGGTGAGCCGCCGGGGATGACGTCGGGCAGGCGCGGGTTGTCGCGCCGCACCTCTTCCGGCGGCGACCACGCCGGCCGGACATATTTTCCGTCGATATGGGCGCGGCCGGTCCAGGCCTTGCCGCGCCGGCCGACGCCCACCGGATAGCGCAGCGCGATGCCCGGTTCGACCACGAGATAGAGCCGTCGCTCGCCGGTCCTGACCACGATCGTGCCCGGCTCGAAGCCGCTGAAGGCGACGACTTCGCGGGCGTCGGCCGCCGCCAGCGCGGCGGCGAGCGCCAGCATCGTCGCAACGATTGTTCGAACAAGGCGTCTCATCGCGGCCCCTCGACGCAAAACTCGGCTCCCGCAGCGCGCGGGACGGCACGAAATTACGGAGGCCGGCAACGGCGCGCACGCGTGATCTGCGAATAACGTAAATGCGCGCCGGCCGCGCGCGGCGCTTTGGTAAACGGCCGCTCAATGCCAAACGTCAAATAAAGAAAAACCGGGCGAAGCGCTCGCGCTTCGCCCGGCTGCGCGCAACGGGCGCGTCGTCGTTACTTGCGGTTCTGCCGGTTGTTGACGAGATCGTCGACCACCGCCGGATCGGCGAGCGTCGAGGTATCGCCGAGCGTACGGTAATCGTCCTCGGCGATCTTGCGCAGGATGCGGCGCATGATCTTGCCGGAGCGCGTCTTCGGCAGGCCGGGCGCGAATTGCAGAAGATCGGGCGCCGCGATCGCGCCGATCTCCTTGCGCACCCAATTGACCAGCTCCTTGCGCAGGTCCTCGGTCGCGGACTGGCCGGCCATCAGCGTCACATAGGCATAGATGCCTTGACCCTTGATATGGTGCGGATAGCCGACCACCGCGGCTTCCGACACTTTCGGATGCGCGACCAGCGCCGATTCGACCTCCGCCGTGCCCAGTCGGTGGCCGGAGACGTTGATCACGTCATCGACGCGCCCGGTGATCCAGTAATAGCCGTCCTCGTCGCGCCGGCAGCCGTCGCCGGTGAAGTATTTGCCGGGATAGGTCTTGAAATAGGTATCGATGAAGCGCTGGTGGTCGCCATAGACCGTGCGCATCTGGCCCGGCCAGGAATCGGTGATGCACAGATTGCCGCTGGCCGCGCCGTCCAGCACCTTGCCGTCGGCGTCCACGAGCTGCGGCTGAACGCCAAAAAACGGGCGCGTCGCCGATCCCGGCTTCAGCCTGGTGGCGCCGGGCAGCGGCGTGATCAGGATGCCGCCGGTCTCGGTCTGCCACCAGGTATCGACGATCGGGCAGCGGCTGTCGCCGACCACGCGGTAATACCATTCCCAGGCTTCCGGGTTGATCGGCTCGCCGACCGTGCCGAGCAGCTTGAGCGACTTGCGCGAGGTCTTCTTCACCGGCTCGTCGCCGCCCTGCATCAGCGCGCGGATCGCGGTCGGCGCGGTGTAGAAGGTGTTGACCTTGTGCTTGTCGACGACTTCCCAGAAGCGCGAATTGGTCGGGTAGTTCGGCACGCCTTCGAACATCAGCGTGATGGCGCCGTTCGAAAGCGGACCATAGACGATATAGCTGTGGCCGGTCACCCAGCCGACGTCGGCGGTGCACCAATAGATGTCGCCTTCGTGATAGTCGAACACGTACTGGTGGGTGATCGAGTTGAAGATAAGATAGCCCGCGGTGGTGTGCAGCACGCCCTTGGGCTTGCCGGTCGAACCCGACGTATAGAGGATGAACAGCGGATCTTCGGCGTTCATCTCCACGCACGGGCAATCCGTCGTCACCACGGCGGCCGCCTCGTGGTACCAGACGTCGCGCACCGGATCCATGTTGACCGCGCCGCCGGTGCGACGCACCACGATGACGTGATCGACGCCGCCGGCTTTGGCGATCGCCGTGTCGACATTGGCCTTGAGCGGGATTTTGCGGCCGCCGCGCATGCCTTCGTCGGCGGTGATGACGACGTTCGACTTGCAGTCTTCGATGCGGCCGGCCAGCGAATCGGGCGAGAAGCCGCCGAACACGACCGAGTGGATGGCGCCGATGCGCGCGCAGGCCAGCATGGCGTAGGCCGCTTCCGGGATCATCGGCAGGTAGATGGTGACGCGGTCGCCTTTCTTGACGTTGCGGTTGCGCAGGATGTTGGCGAACCGGCAGACCTCGTCATGCAGTTCCTGGTAGGTGATGTGCTTTGCGTCTTTCGGGTCGTCGCCTTCCCAGATGATGGCGGTCTGTTTGGCGCGCTTGGGCAGGTGGCGGTCGATGCAGTTGTAGGCGGCGTTCAGCGTGCCGTCCTCGAACCATTTGATCGAGATCTTGTCGGGCGCGAATGAGGTGTTCTTGACCCTGCTGAAGGGCTTGATCCAGTCAACCCGCTTGGCGTGCTCGGCCCAGAACTTGTCCGGATCCGCCACGGATGCCGCGTACATGTCGCGATACTTGGCGTCGTCGACATAGGCGCGCTGCTTCCATTCCGGCGGAATGTCATAAATCTTGTCGGACATCGTCGATACCTCCCCCACATGCAGCGCTCTTGGCCAACGATCAATCCTTGCAGGAAGGCCGGCCGGACGCCTTGGTTTTGATTATGCCGAAGCGCCCGAGCGATGGGCAAGCCGATCCGCCTGCCACTTTCGTCTGCGTCCCTTTGCGGCGGCGCCCGCGGCGTCAGACGCCCATTATCCCGATCACGGCGCCGGCCACGACCAGGGCAGCCAGCCAATGGCCGCTGTCGATCGCCGTGAGCATGGCTTTGCGACCGCCAAAGGCGTTGTTCACGGTCATGGTGGTGACGACAAAGCCGAGCCAGACGAGGACGGCCGAAACGACCCCGTTCTGCAGGGTTATACGGCCCGGGCCGAGATGGCCCATGATGCCGGCCAGCACCCCGGCCATGATCAGGTTTGCGACGGCGGCCAGGACGAAGGGCAGGTAGAACGCCGGCGTGCCGCGGCTGCGCCGGATATCTTCCCTGCTGCGGCCGGCGGCTTCCAGCCACGCCTTGCCGAGCAGCCCGTAATAGAGCGCGCCCGTCAGCCAGGCGGCAATGCCGGCGAGCGCGATGGCCAGGTAGTTCACTCCGGCAAATTTCATGGCGGCCTCCCTGGTGCGATCGCCCGTCGGCGACGCGGCCGGTTCAGCGTTTCCGTCCGCCGATCCGGCAAATGGTCGTCCATTCGTCCGCGGTCACCGGCTGAACCGAAAGCCGCGATTGTTTCAGCAGCGCCATGTTTTTCAAGGCCGGCGTGGCCTTGATCTGCGCGAGCGCCACCGGCCTGGGCAGCGGTTCGAGCGCCTTGACGTCCACCATCACGAACGTGCCGGTCTTGTCGGAGGGATCGGGATAATGTTCGCGCGCGACCTGCACGATGCCGACGATCTCCTTGCCGATATTGGAGTGGTAGAAAAAGGCGCGGTCGCCCTTTTTCATTTTCATGAGATTGAGCTTGGCGGTGTGATTGCGCACCCCGCTCCACGGCTCGCCCGCCGCGCCCCTGGCCACCTGCTGGTCCCAGGACCAGGCGTCGGGTTCGCTCTTGATCAGCCAATAGGCCATGTCAGGTCTCCGGGCCGATCGGCCGGGTCAACAGACCCTCGATCGCCGCATCGATGCTGACGCGGCCGTCGAGCACGGCGTCGACGGCAGCGGCGATCGGCATGTCGATGTCATTTTCGCGCGCGAGTTCGGCAACGACCGAAGCGGTGAACGCGCCTTCGGCAAGCCGGCCGCCGGCATGGGCCTGGTCGAGCGCGGCGCCGCGTCCGAGCGCAAGCCCGAGCGAGAAGTTGCGCGACTGCGCGCTGGAACAGGTCAGGATCAGGTCGCCGAGGCCGGACAGGCCGGTGAGCGTCTCCGGCCGTGCGCCGAAGAAGCGGCCGAAGCGCACCAGTTCGGCAAAGCCGCGCGTGATCAGGGCGGCGGCGGCGCTGGCGCCGAGCGCGCGGCCGGCAACGATACCGGCGGCGATCGCGAGCACGTTCTTGGTGGCGCCGCCGATTTCGGCGCCGCGCATGTCGGTCGAATGATAGGGACGGAAAGTCGCGGTTGCGAGCGCATGCGCCAGGGCGGCGGCGTGCCCGGCATCGGGCGCGGCCAGCGTGACGGCGGTCGGCAGGCCGCGCGCGACATCGGCGGCAAAGCTCGGACCGGAGAGGACTGCCGGCATGGCGCGTGGGGCGCATTCGGACACGACCTCGGTCATGAATTTGCGCGTGCCGCGCTCGATGCCCTTGGCGCAGACGATGACGGGAATGCCGTCGGCGATGCCATTCGCGATTTCGGTGGCAACCATGCGCACGGCCTGCGCCGGGACCACGAGCAGGATGGCGTCGGCGGCCGCGAGCGCCTCGGCGAGCGAGGCGGTGACGGCGATGCCGCGGTCGAGCTGAATGCCCGGCAACCGGCGGCTCGCGCGCGTACGCGCGATGGTCGCCGCGCTGTCGGCG
>WBUW01000295.1 GCA_008933495.1 Pseudorhodoplanes sp. | reverse complement strand
ATTTCCGCCGGCAGCCGGCGCTGCGCGACCGCGAGCGCGGTCTGCACGTCGAGCGAGGCGCCGTCGATGTCGCGATTGAGGTCGAACTGGATCGTGATCTGTGTGGCGCCGGTGTACGACGAGGAGTTCATCGACGAAATGCCGGAAATGGTCGATAATTGCCGCTCGATCGGCGCGGCGACCGAGGCCGCCATCGTCTCCGGGCTCGCCCCCGGCAGGCTGGCGCTGATGCTGATGGTGGGGAAATCCACCGCCGGCAGGGCGGCGACCGGCAGCAGGCGATAGGCGAAGGCGCCGAACACGATCAGCGACGCCGTCATCAAAGTGGTCAGAACCGGACGGCGAATGCAGAGTTCGGACAGGCCCATGGGCTCACGATCCCGCTGATTTGCCGCGCGGGGCGACGCGCGTGCCGTTCGACAGCAGCAACTGGCCGTCGGTCACCACCGTCTCGCCGCCGGCGAGGCCCTCCGACACCACCGAAATGTCGCCGACGACTCGATCGACCCTGATGCGCTGCACCACCGCGGCGCCGTCTTTCACCAGAAACACGAAGGTGCCGTTCTGGCTGACCTGCACGGCGCTCGAAGGCACCGTCACCGCATCGTCGATGCGCGTGGTCAGTTCGATACGCACCAGCGCGCCGGGCCAGAGAATTTCCTCGCCATTGGGCATCGAGGCCCTGATCGCGACCATGCCGGTCGTCGAATCGACGGTATTGTCGATCATGGTCACCACACCCGGCGCGCGCTGCGCCTCGCCGGGCACGATCGCCTCCACCGTCGCGGTCTCGGCGCCAAGCGCATGCCGGACATCGGGCAAGAGGCGCTGCGGCACCGTGAACGAGACATAGACCGGCGCCATCTGGTTGATGATCGCAAGCGGGGCGGTATCGGCCGGCCGCACGAAATTGCCGACCTTGACGCTCGCCGCGCTGATGCGCCCGGTAATCGGCGCCCGGATCCGCGCATAGTCGAGCTGCACCTTCAGGTTTTCGAGCGTGGCCTTGTTGGACTCGGCGGTGGCGCGCGCGATGTTGACCTGGGTCTGGGCGTTGTTGAGGGTGACGACGGTGGTGGCGTTCTTGGAAACCAGTTCGGTATAGCGCTGCACGTCGCGCTCGGCCTGTTCGAGCTGCGCCAGCGCACCGGCGATCACCGCCTCCACGCGCCTGATCTCGGCCTCGATCTGGCGGCTGTCGAGCGTGAACAGCAGGTCGCCTTCCCTGACCCGGGCGCCGTCGGCGAAATGGACCTCGGTGATCACCGTGTCCAGCCGCGGCTTGACGGCGACGCTGGCGATCGGGACGACGTTGCCGAGCGCCTCGATGCGCACGGGCACGCGCCGGCGTTCCGCCACGGCGATCTCCACCGGCACCGCGCGCCGGGCCTGCGCGTTCTGTGCGGCGGCATTGTTGGAAGTCCAGTAGAACCGCGTCAGGGCGATCGCTGCGACAACGGCCACCGCCGCGCCCGCGACCCACAGCCAAGTGCGTTTCGTCATGCGTCGTGTTCGGCCCGGGTCAGTGGCGGTCCGGGCTCCCTCGATTTTTCGGCCGCCTGCAGCCCGGCGCCAGGGCGAGAGAATGTCGCTGGTATCATAGTTTCTGTTCGGGCAGCATTAAATGTCGGTTAGGCGGTAAACACCGCCGGTCCGCCGAAATGCCGCCGGCCGCGCCGGCCCGCGGGAATCGGCCGGTTTTGCCATCACCGAGCGGAAGCGAGCATCCATGCGCGTGGCGACCTGGAACATCAACTCGATCAAGCAGCGCGTCGACAATCTGGTCGCCTGGCTCACCGAGCGCGCGCCGGATATCGTCTGCCTGCAGGAAACCAAATGCGTCGACGCGGCCTTTCCATGCGAGCCGCTGGAAAGCCTCGGCTACAATGTCGCCGTGCACGGCCAGAAAACCTTCAACGGCGTCGCCATCCTATCGAAGTACCGTTTCGACGAGGTGACGCCGCGGCTGCCGGGCGACGGCAATGACGAGCAGGCGCGCTTCATCGAGGCGGTGATCTCGACGCCCGCGGGGGCGCTGCGCGTCGCCTCCCTCTATCTGCCCAATGGCAATCCGGTGAATTCCGAAAAATATCCATATAAACTCAAATGGTTGGACAGACTTTATCACTATGCAACTGAGCGACTTAAACTGGAAGAATATCTGATCCTGGCAGGTGATTATAATGTCATCCCGAATCTCGCCGACGTCTATGATCCCGCCGGCTGGATTGACGATGCCCTGTTCCGCCCCGGGAGCCGGGAGAAATTCCACGCGCTCACCCATCTCGGGCTAACCGACGCGGTGCGCGCAACCAGCGACGCGCCCGGGCTATACACGTTCTGGGACTATCAGGCCGGCGCCTGGCAGAAGAACAACGGCCTGCGCATCGATCACATCCTGCTGTCGCCGCGCGCCGCCGACCGGCTGACCGCAACCGCCATCGACCGCCGCGTGCGAAGCTGGGAAAAGCCGTCCGACCACGTGCCGGTGGTCGCCGAACTGGCGCTCGGCTGACGCCGGGCGGTCCCGCGGTGCAGAACCCGAATTTCACAGCGCGGAACATAATTCCGTTTTTGCCGGCTGCGCGCGCTTGCCTCGCCTGCCGCGTTCGGGCGGAATCCGCATCGGCCGGGCGCTTAAGGTCCGCCCGCCCGGCGGCAAAGCAAACGCCTGCAGCGGGCGCGAGGGGAAAGCCTTGAACGAAATGCCGGCCGCGCGGCCGCGCGATAGGCAGTGTGGCGAACAGGCGCCCGCGCGCATGATCGAGGAACTGGCCGGGCGGCCGCTGACCGGCGGCGCGCAGGCGCTGCTTGTCGCCGCCGCCGTCGCCGCCACCGTGCTGGCGCTCAACCAGCTTCTCAATCTGCACCTCTTTGTCGGCGTCGTTTTCATCGACAACCGCTACCTCTATCTGCTCGCCGCGCTGCTGTTCCCGCCGATCTTTCTGATCCTGCCGCATCGTGCCGATGCGGCCGGCGCGATCGCCTGGTTCGACTGGCTGCTGGCGGCGCTCGCCGCCAGCCTCATGCTGTGGTTCGCCTGGCAGGCCGACCGCATCCTGTCCGAGGGCTGGGAATATGCGGCGCCGGCGCCCGCCAAGTTCTGCGCCGCCCTGCTCTGGCTGTTGATCCTGGAAGGCATGCGCCGCACCAGCGGCTGGCCGATGACCGTCATCGTCGGGCTGTTCTCGCTTTACCCGGTGGTCGCCGGCATCATTCCCAATCCGCTGCGCGGCAACCCGCAGTCGCTCGACGACACGCTCGCCTATCACCTGGCGAGCACCGAGTCCGCCTTCGGCATTCCCATGCGCGCGTTCGCCGAAATCGTCGTCGGCTTCATCGTGTTCGGCGTGGCGCTCAATTTCACCGGCGGCGGGCGCTTCTTCAACGACCTGGCGTTCGCGCTGGTCGGCCGCTGGCGCGGCGGCGCCGCCCAGGTCGGCATCCTCTCGAGCGGCCTGCAGGGCTCGATCAGCGGCAGCGTGATTTCGAACGTGATCAGTTCCGGCGTGGTCACGATCCCGGCGATGAAGCGCTCGGGCTTTCGCAGCGACTATGCCGGCGCGGTGGAAGCGGTCGCCTCGACCGGGGCGGTGCTGATGCCGCCGGTCATGGGATCGACCGCGTTCGTGATGGCGTCGTTTCTCGGCCGGTCCTACGGCGAGATCGCGCTCGCGGCGACGATCCCCGCCCTGCTGTTCTACGTCGCGCTCGCCGTCCAGGTCGATGCCTATTCGGCGCGGCTCGGCCTTGCCGGGCTGCGGCCGTCCGAATTGCCGCGCCTGCGCACGGTCCTGGCGGACGGCTGGTTCTATGCGCCGGTCTTCGTGGCCCTCGTCGCCTTCCTGATCGGGTTGCGCGAGGAGGCGCTCGCACCGTTCTATGCCACCGCGCTCCTGCTCGCCATCAACCAGGCGCTGCCCACGCACCGCATGAACCTGTCCCGCATTGTCGAGTTCGCCTGCGCGGTGACGCGCGCGCTGTCCGAACTCATGACCATCCTGCTCGGGATCGGATTCATCATCGGCGCGCTGTCGGTCACCGGCCTCGCCGGCACGCTCGCCAACGATCTCGTCTATCTCGCCGGCGGGGCGCCGCTCGTCCTGCTCGTCATGGGCGCGATCACGAGCTTCATCTTCGGCATGGGGATGACGGTGACCGCCTGCTATATCTTCCTGGCGATCGTGCTGGCGCCGCCGCTGATCAAGGCCGGGCTCGATCCGCTCGCCGTGCATCTGTTCATCATGTACTGGGGCATGGTGTCGTTCATCACGCCGCCGGTCGCGCTGGCGACCTTCGCCGCCGCCCCGCTCGCCGGCACTTCGGCGATGCGGATCGGCGTGCAATCGGTGCGGCTTGGAACGGCGATCTATCTCGTCCCCTTCTGCTTCGTGCTCAATCCGGCGCTGCTCTTTCGCGGCGATCCCGTCACGGTCGCGGTTTCGATCGCCGCCGCCTTTGCCGGCGTCATTGCCCTGGCCGCCGCGCTGCAGGGCCATGTGGCGGGCATCGGCGCGATCGCGCACCGCCCCGCCGGACGGCTTGCGC
>WBUW01000294.1 GCA_008933495.1 Pseudorhodoplanes sp. | reverse complement strand
TCCAGTCGTTCAACGATTTCCTGGTGTTCGGCTCGATGGCGGTCGGTTCCTTCGCTTCCGGCAACATCCTGGTCTGGTTCGGCTGGGCGGCGGTCAACCAGGTGGTGTTCCCGGTGGTGATGGCGGCGGGGGCGCTGCTGCTGTGGCTCGTGCTGCGGGAGCGGCGCTCGGCGGTCTGAGTCGCAGCGCGCGCCGCGATTTTGACTTCCGTTTACGAGGACCGCTCACCCTTGAACGCGATGATGTGTAGCGCAATTCGAATTCTCTTCTGCGTTCCTCGCGTGCAGGAATGCGCCGCCGGGAAAGAGGGAGAACGACAAACACAATAGGCAAGTCGATCTTGATAAATTCGAGGATGAGATCCCACATGCCGAACCTCGTGCTTTCACGTATTCTCGTACAGCAAGGATTCTGCACCCGGTGCAGATGCGTTAAGCGCGGCGCAACTATCGACGCGCGGCGAGTCGACCGGCAACGCACGGTCGAAGCATGACACGGGATTCTCGCCGTCAAGCGTAGAGACGTAGGTAATATGGTAGAGGCATTGTTGGGCCTACACTTCGTTTGGCAGGGCGCCTGAACCCAAAAAGTCAGTGAAAATGAGCTATTTCCGGCGTTGCGTCGGGGGGGCCTTTTTGGCAATGTCCGCGCGCTTTCGGGCCGGGCGGAGGCGTTTCGCGCGGCCGGCCCGGCGATAAGCGCCAAGCCGGGCAGGGCACGCCTGCCCGTGCATTCTCTGGATCAATCGGGGTTTTTTCTATGACAGCTTTGTGGGTGATCATCGCCTGCGGTCTGCTGGCTGTGCTGTATGGCGCATGGGCCACCTGGTCCGTGATGCAGGCCGATGCCGGCTCCAAGAAAATGCAGGAGATCGCCGGTGCCGTGCGCGAGGGCGCGCAGGCCTATCTCAAGCGCCAGTACACGACCATCGGCCTGGTCGGCGTGGTGATTTTCGTCCTGGTCGGCTTCCTGCTCGGCTGGCTGGTCGCCGGCGGCTTCGCCATCGGCGCGGTATTGTCGGGCGCGGCCGGCTTTATCGGCATGAACATTTCCGTGCGCGCCAACGTGCGCACCGCGCAGGCCGCGATCAAGTCGCTGGCCGGCGGGCTCGAACTCGCCTTCAAGGCCGGCGCCATCACCGGCATGCTGGTCGCCGGCCTCGCGCTGCTCGGCGTCGCGGTTTACTATTACGTGCTGACCGGCCCGCTCGCTCTTGCCCCCAATAACCGCACCGTGGTTGACGCGCTGGTGGCGCTCGGCTTCGGCGCCTCGCTGATCTCGATCTTCGCGCGACTGGGCGGCGGCATCTTCACCAAGGGCGCCGATGTCGGCGGCGACCTCGTCGGCAAGGTCGAGGCCGGCATTCCGGAAGACGATCCGCGCAACCCGGCAACCATCGCCGACAATGTCGGCGACAATGTCGGCGACTGCGCCGGCATGGCGGCCGACCTGTTCGAGACCTATGCGGTGACCGCGGTCGCCACCATGGTGCTGGCCGCGATCTTCTTCGCCGGCCAGCCGGTGCTCGGCTCGATGATGATCTATCCGCTCGCCATCGGCGCGGTCTGCATCCTGACCTCGATCGTGGGTACGTTCTTCGTCAAGCTCGGCGCCAGCCAGTCGATCATGGGCGCGCTCTACAAGGGCCTGATCGCGACCGGCGTGCTCTCGCTCGCCGGCATCGCGTTCGTGACCTGGTGGCTGCTCGGCTTCGGCACCGGCTTCCGCACCGGCGGCGGCGTGGCCTTCACCGGCCAGACGCTGTTCATCTGCGGCGTGGTGGGCCTCATCGTTACCGGCCTGATCATCTGGATCACCGAATACTACACGGGCACCAATTTCCGCCCGGTGAAGTCGATCGCCCAGGCCTCGGTCACCGGCCACGGCACCAACGTGATCCAAGGCCTTGCGATCTCGATGGAGGCAACGGCGCTTCCCGCCATCGTCATCATCGCCGGCATTCTGGTGACTTACGGGCTCGCCGGGCTGTTCGGAATCGCCATCGCGGTGACCACCATGCTGGCGCTGGCCGGCATGATCGTCGCGCTCGATGCCTTCGGACCGGTCACCGACAATGCCGGCGGCATCGCCGAGATGGCGGGATTGGCGAAGGAAGTGCGCAAGTCGACCGACGCGCTCGACGCGGTCGGCAACACCACCAAGGCGGTCACCAAGGGCTACGCGATCGGTTCCGCCGGGCTCGGCGCGCTGGTGCTGTTCGCCGCCTATAACGAAGACCTCAAGTTCTTCATCGCCAACTCGGCGCGTCATCCCTATTTCCAGGGCATCACGCTCGATTTCTCGCTGACCAATCCCTACGTCGTGGTCGGCCTGCTGTTCGGCGGCCTGCTGCCGTATCTGTTCGGTGCGATGGGCATGACCGCGGTCGGCCGTGCGGCGGCCTCGATCGTTGAGGAAGTCCGCCGCCAGTTCCGCGAGAAGCCGGGTATCATGAAGGGCAAGGACAAGCCGGATTACGGCCGCGCGGTCGATATGCTCACCAAGGCGGCGATCAAGGAAATGATCGTGCCGTCGCTGCTGCCGGTGCTCTCACCGATCGTGGTCTATTTCGTGATCTATTTCATCGCCGGCGGCGGCGCTGGCGGCAAGTCGGCCGGCTTCTCGGCGGTCGGCGCCATGCTGCTCGGCGTGATCGTCACCGGCCTCTTCGTCGCCATCTCGATGACCTCGGGCGGCGGCGCCTGGGACAACGCCAAGAAGTACATCGAGGACGGCCATTATGGCGGCAAGGGCTCGGAAGCCCACAAGGCCGCGGTGACCGGCGACACGGTCGGCGATCCCTACAAGGACACGGCGGGTCCGGCGGTCAACCCGATGATCAAGATCACCAACATCGTGGCCCTGCTGCTGCTCGCGATCCTCGCGCATTGAACCGGTCGCCCGGGCCGAACGCTTTTGACCCCGCGGCGCAAGCCGCGGGGTTTTCATTTCCGTGTCGGATCAACTTTCGATCGCGCGCGCGACCAGCGCCCGGTGCGGCGCAGCGACATCCGCCGAACGGTCCGCGCGCCTTTATTCGGCGCCGATGACCTTCATCAGGTAGGTGAGGTAGGAGAGTTCCTTGCCGCCGGCGGGCGTGGTGCGGCTGACGAAATCGAACACCTTGCCGTCCTTCATACCGTAGTCGGCCAGCCGCTGGACGCGGCGGTCCTTGTCGAAATAGACGGCGATCACGCGCTGGTCGGTCACTTTCTGCGGCATGAACGCGGCCGAGCGGCTGCCGCGTTGCGAAATATAGTAGAAGACCTCGCCGCTGACGGTGGCGACCGTCGAAGGCGTGCCGAGCACGACCAGCACCTGCTCCTGCGTCGAGCCGACCGGGACCTGTTCGAGCGCGCCTTCCGGTAGTACATAGCCGCGCTGGTACACCTGCTCGCAACCGGCGAGAAGCACGGCCAGGGCGGCGGCGAACATCGCGCGCCGCGCGGCACGCCGCGGGCCGGGCTTTCGGAAAGAGGTCGTTTCGGCGAAATTCATTTCCGTCCCTGCCGCTGCGTCAGCCGGGTGCCATGCACCTACCGCCGCGTCCTCAAAATTGCAATCGATCCCGCCCTGACGCCGTTGCGGCCATTGGGCTTTCCTGCCAAATCTGGTCCCCTCGCCAGTCGGGGCGCGCGGACGCCGCGCGGGACCAGGGGTTGCGAGCATTCATGATCTGGCATCCGTTCAGGAACCGCCGGCAGGCGCCGACCATCCGGGCGCTCTATGGCGCTATCGTGGCACAGGCGCGCAATGTCGTATTCTACAAAGACTATGCCGTTCCCGACACGGTTAACGGCCGTTTCGACATGATCGTGCTGCATTTGTCGCTTTTCCTGGACCGCAGCGAAGCCGGCGATCAGGCGTTGCGCGCGGCCGGGCAGGAGGTGTTCGATCTGTTTTGCGCCGAGCTTGACGGCCATGTGCGCGAACAGGGGACCGGCGACCTGCAGGTGCCGAAGGAAATGCGCCGGTTCGCCGGCGCGTTTTACGGTCGCCGGGCGGCCTACCGCGAGGCGCTCGCGGGTTACGGAAATCACGCTCTGGAATCCGCGCTCCTGCGCAATATCTATGGGCGAAGCGGCGCTCCGGACGCCAACGCGGCGAGACTTGCCGGCTATGTCCGCGCCGCGGCTGAACGCCTCGCCGGGCAGGACGACTTTGCCGGCGGGCGTGTTGCCTGGCCCGACCCCGCCGCGACTGCCGTCGCTGCGCTGTCCGCGCCGGCCGCCAGTCAACCGTGATACCGAATGCCATGACCGACCTGCATTCGATCTGGAGCAAGACTATCGCGCTTGAAGACATTCCCGAGCGCGGTCTGCACGTCCATATCGTTGCCGATGAAGCGACACGCGGGCGGCTGGCGCACGCCGCCGGCCTGCGCGACATTGCCCGGCTGGAGGCGAGCGCCGACCTGACGCGGCCGGCCGGCCAGCCCGTGCGCGTGACCGGGGAAGTGACCGCGCGCGTCGGGCAGACCTGCGTGGTGAGCCTCGAACCGATCGAGGCGTCGATCCACGAAGCGTTCGACCTCGTGTTCTCGCCGCAAGACCCGGCGGCCG
>WBUW01000293.1 GCA_008933495.1 Pseudorhodoplanes sp. | reverse complement strand
GTTCGAGGACGGCCCGAAGCCGACCGGGCTGCGCTACTGCATGAACGGCGTGGCGATGAAGTTTGAGCCGGCGGAGAGTTGAACCCGGCAAAAGCTGCCGGGGACCGGCAATTTGGCCCCGTCCGGGCGTCGCCCGGCGCTGCCGTTCTTCTGTAAGTAACTGAATTTATTAGACTATTTATCTGGCACGGCGCTTGCGATGCCAGCGGCGGGTTATTGCGGCCACTCGCATTCCGGCCGGCCGCCCGGACCGCCCTGGAGGACAGTAATGGGTATCTTCGGCGCCTTGACCACATCGGTGACCGGCATGCGCGCGCAGTCCTATGCGCTCGAAAACGTGTCGGGCAACATCGCCAACACCCAGACGACGGCGTTCAAGCGCATCGACACGAGCTTCGTCGACCTGATCCCGGACAACAACGCGTCCAAGCAGCTCGCCGGCAACGTCACCGCCAACTCGCGCGCCACCAACACCGTGCAGGGCGACATCCAGACCGCCTCGATCGGCACCTTCATGGCGATCAACGGCGACGGATTTTTCGTCGTGCAGAAGCCGGCGAGCTACCAGGACAACCGGCCGATTTTCGACGGCATCGATCTCTATACGCGGCGCGGCGATTTTCAGCCGGACAAGAACGGCTACCTGGTGAACGGCGCCGGCTACTTCCTGATGGGCATCCCGGTCGATCCGACGACCGGAAACCTGGTCGGCAGCGTGCCCGAACTGCTGCAGTTCCAGAACGACTTCCTGCCGGCGCAGGCGACCACGCAGATCGAATACCGCGCCAATCTGTCGGCCTATCCGCTGACACCAGACCACGACACCGACGTGGCGGGCTCCGAACTGCTCAATCCCGCGAACTTCTCGGCCAATCCGGTGGCGGGCCCGCCGCAGCCGGCGAAGATTCTGGGCTCCGGCGCAACGCTGTCGCCCGACGCCGCCGCGGTGGCGACCGGCACGGTCGACATTTCCGGCCTGACCTCGGCCGGCGGCACGCTTGTCATCAACGGCACCAATATCACCATCACCGCGGGCATGAATGCGGCCGCCATCGAGGCCGCCATCGATGCCCAGAGCGGCACCACCGGCGTCTCGGCCTCGATCAACGCCTCCAACCGGCTGGTTCTGACCAGCGCCAATGCCGATACCAATATCACCATCGGCGGCGGCTCGACGCTCGCCCTGCTCAACGAAATCGGCTTCTCGGTCGGTACCACCAACGCGACCAACCTCCTGAACCAGAGCGCGGTCGCCGCCGGCCAGACGCTCGTCATCACGATCGGCGCCAACCCGCCGACCACCATCACCTTCGGTACCGGCGGCGGCCAGGTCTCCACCCTGGCGGAGCTTGCGACCGCGCTCGGCGGCGTGACCGGCGGCATCGGCTCGGTCAACGCAACGAACGGCAACATCACCGTCACCGCATCGAGCATGACCGATACGATTACGATCGGCGGCACGGCGACGGTACTCAATTTCGGCATCCGCACGCTGACCGCGCTGCCCGCGAACGGCACGGTGGTCGCCAACGACCTGTCGAGCTTCCTCGATTCCTCGGTCGGCGGCGGCGCGATCACCGCTTACGACGTGTCCGGCTCGCCGGTGAACATCCAGTTGCGCTGGGCCAAGACCGAAAGCCAACTCTATGGCGGCACCGATACCTGGAACCTGTTCTACCAGGTCAATTCGAACGCCACCGGCACCCAGGTCGCCTGGCAGAATGCCGGCGTCAACTACACCTTCGGGGCGAACGGCCAGATGTCGCCGCTGATCGCCAACCTCACGCTCACCAACGTTACGGTCGACGGCGTGTCGCTCGGCGACGTTCAACTCGTGCACGGCGCCGGCGGCGTCACCCAGTTCGCCGATCCCAACGGCAACGTGCAGGTCAACCAGTTGCAGCAGAACGGCTTCCCGGCCGGCGAATTGCAGTCGATCTCGGTCAATGACAAGGGACGCGTGGTCGGCAGCTATTCCAACGGCCGCACCATCGATCTCGCCGAAATCACGCTCGCAAACTTCAACGGCGCCAATTACCTCAAGCGCATCGACGGCGGCGCCTTCGAAGTCACCGACGAATCCGGCACCGCCACCTACGGCGCCCCCGGCAAGATCGTGGGCTCCTCGCTGGAAGGTTCCAACACCGACATCGCCGACGAATTCACCAAGCTGATCATCACGCAACAGGCCTATTCGGCCAATACGCGGGTGATCTCGACGGCGAACGACATGGTTCAGGACCTCCTGAACATGCTGCGCTAGGCACCGCGCGTGCGTGCGCGTTAACCGGAGCGTTGCCCGATGAGCCTGTCGCAAGCGCTGTCAACCTCGGTCGCCGGTCTGCGCACGACGCAGGCCGGGCTCGCGCTGGTCGCGGCCAACGTGGCCAATGCCGAGACCCCGGGCTATGTCCGCAAGACGCTGGTGCAGTCCACGAGTTCGGCCGGCGCCAACGGCGTCAGCGTGCGGGTGGCGGCGATCGCGCGCGAGTTCGATCAATATCTGCAGCGTCAGATGCGCGTGGAGACCTCGGGCGGCGCCTATGCCGACCTGCGCGCGCAGTTCTATTCGCGGCTTCAGCAGGTCTATGGCGTGCCCGGTTCGGCGAGCGCGCTGGAGACCGCCTTCGACAATATGACGGCGGCGGCGCAGGCCTTGTCGACCAGCCCGGAATCGGTGCCCGCGCGCAGCGCCCTGCTCAGCGCCGCCCAGGTGCTGGCCCAGCAGCTCAACAGCATGACGGCCGACGTCCAGGCGCTGCGCAGCGACGCCGAGAACGGCCTCAACGACGCGGTCATCCGCGCCAACAACGCGATGGCCCAGATCGCCGCCATCAACCGCCAGCTTGCGACCTCCAGCGGCACCGACGCGACGGCCGCCACCCTGCTCGATCAGCGCGACGCCTATATCGACCAGTTGTCCGAACTGATGGACATCAAGGTCGTCATCACCGACCATAACCAGGCCAATATCTTCACCAATTCCGGCATCCAGCTTGTCGGCACGCAGTCCTCGACGCTCGCCTTCGACCCGCAGGGCACGATGACGGCGACCGCGCACTGGAGCGCCGATCCGGACGAACGCACGGTCGGCACGCTCGCGCTGGTGTCGCCGACCGGCGGCAGCCTCGACCTCGTCGCCAATAAAGCGATCCGGTCCGGCGAGATCGCGGCTTATCTGGAAATGCGCGACCAGGTCCTGGTGCAGGCGCAGCAGCAGCTCGACGGCTTCGCCGCCGCGATGGCGCAGACCTTGTCCGACCGCACCTATTCCGGCACGGCGGCGACCGTGGGCGCGCAACAGGGCTTCGACATCGACACCGCGGGCCTGCTCGCCGGCAACAGCATCAACCTGACCTGGACCGACACCACGACCGGGCAGCAGCGTCAGGTGACGATCGTGCGCGTCGACGATCCGGCCGCACTGCCGCTGTCCAACACTGCAACCGCGACAGCGGGCGATCAGGTGATCGGCGTCGATTTCTCGGGCGGCCTCGCCTCGGTCGTGGCCCAGCTCAACAGCCAGTTCAACGGCAAGGTCAATTTCTCCAATCCGGCCGGCACCACGCTGCGAATCCTCGATGACGGAGCCACCAACAATTCCACCGTGGACGCGGTGAGCGCGGTCAAGACGATGACCGGCTTCGACGGCGGCAGCGGCGAAATGCCGTTCTTCACCGACGCGTTCAATCCCTATACCGGCGCCATCACCGGCAACGGCGCGCAGATCACCGGTCTCGCGGGCCGCATCGTGGTCAATCCGGCCCTGATCAACGACCCCTCCAAGCTTGTGATCTACCAGACCGGCACCGCCAGCGGCGACGGGTTGCGCCCGGATTTCATTCTCGACCGGCTTACCGACGCCTCGCAGACATTCTCCGCCGATACCGGCATCGGCACGACCGCGGCGCCGTTCGTCGGCTCGCTGTCGGCGTTTCTGCGAATTGTGATCAGCGTGCAGGGCGAGGCGGCCGCCAATGCCGAGAGTCTGGCCGAGGGACAGGCGGTCGTCGTCAATGCGCTGAAGGAGCGCGTGGCGGAAGGCACCGCCGTCAATATCGACGCGGAACTGTCCAACCTGCTCAATCTCCAGACCGCCTATGGCGCGAATGCGCGCGTCCTTTCGACGGTCAAGGAGATGCTGGACATGCTGATGAAAGTGTGAGGATTGCCATGAGCGTTGGCGGAGTTGGCATGCGGTCAGCGGCCATGGTGCAGTCGCTTCTGGCGATGCGCACGCAGCTTGGCGACTTGCAGCAGCAAATGGCGACCGGCAAGAAGGCCGACACCTATGCCGGTCTCGGTCTCGATCGCGGGCTTACGGTCGGCCTGCGCGGCCACCTGTCCGCGATCGGCGCCTTCGACAACACCATCACCAATGTCGGCGTGCGGCTCGATCTTGCGCAGTCCACCTTGACGCGTATCGCAGATATCGGACGCGAGGTGAAAGCCGCGACGGCGCCGGTCAATTCGGCGAGCCCGCAGATGACGCAGCAGCTCGCGCTCAATGCGCTCGGCGAGGTTCTCGGCCTGCTGAACACCCAGTCGGGCGACCGCTACCTGTTTTCGGGGCTTGCCGCCGACCGGCCGGCGGTGGAATCGAT
>WBUW01000292.1 GCA_008933495.1 Pseudorhodoplanes sp. | reverse complement strand
ATCAAATTCACCGCAAACGGCGGCATCGCCATCGTCGTCGGGCCCGGCATCTGGCCGGACCAGATCGCCTTCCGCGTGCGCGACACCGGACCGGGCATCGCGCCGCAGGAGCAGGCGCGCATTTTCGAGGAATTCGAGCAAGGCGCGAGCGGCGCCGAATCGGGTTCCGGCGGCAGCGGGCTCGGGCTTGCCATTGCGCGGCGCATCGTCGAGCGCATGGGCGGATCGATTCGCCTCGAAAGCGCGCCGGGCGCGGGCGCCCTGTTTGAATTCAGCATCACCGCGACCGCCGCCGAACCGGCCGGGATCACCAACACCCCGGCGTCCGACCTGCGCGGGAAAAACGTGCTGATCGTGTCGCCGGTGATGATCGAAGCCCCGCTGCTGGCGCGCCGCCTGTCCCGCCTGCGTGCGCGGGCCGCCATCGTGCCGGATGCGGCGGCGGCGGCCGCGCTCCTTCCCGAACGCCGCTGGGACGTCCTGATCGCCGATCGCGCGCTCGGCGACGCGCAGCTCGATGAACTCGTGCAGGCGACGGCCAAATCGCCGCTGCGGCGGATCGTGCTTGTGACGCCCGCCGCCCGCGGCGATCTCGAAGACCTGAAAAGGCGCGGCTACGCGTCCTATCTGGTGAAGCCGGTGCGCGCATCGTCACTGGTCGCTCAAGTCGCCGCCGCGGAGGATCAGGCGGTGGCCGAAGAAGATGCTTTCATCGACGTCAGGCTGGTTCCGGAGCAGGGCGCAAAACCACGCAGCGGGCTTTCGATTCTCGTGGCGGAAGACAACGACATCAATGCGCTGTTGGCGCGCGCGCTCCTGACCAAGCTCGGACATCGTCCGGTCGTCGCCACGCGCGGAGACGCCGCTCTCGAAACCTATTTCGGCGCACGCGCGGCCGGCACCCCGTTCGACCTCATCCTGATGGATGTGCGGATGCCCGGCATCGACGGCCTGGAAGCCACGCGCCGCATCCGCACAGCGGAAGCCAAAGCCGGCCAGCGCCCGGTCCCGGTCATCGCACTCACCGCCAACGCCTTCCCCGAGCACCGCGAAGCCTGTCTTGCCGCCGGCATGACCGGATTCATCACCAAGCCGCTTGATCGCGAGCGCCTGATGCGCGCGCTGGACGAGGTCTTTGCCTGCAACGCCGCGGCCGCCTGACTTCCCGCGACGCGCGGGTTCGTCTCCCGGTCGGGATGAATTCCGCGTCGGCGGCCCTCGCCAACCGCACGCCGCTGTCATAAATACGCAGCAGAATCTTTGCTTAGTGGGGTAAGGTACCGGTCCGGTCCCTGCGGCCCCGGCGGGGCCGCCGGCGATCGCGGAAACGATTTCGCGCCCGGGCGCGAGCGAAGGTCCAACGTATGCAAAGCAGCGACGCGACCCTCATGCCACAAATCCGGCTGATCGACCGGCTCCGTACCGCCCCGGTGCAGTTTCGCGATGGCCTCCTGCCGGCGTTGAAATCCTATAGCGGTCACCGTCTCGGCGGCGACCGCTATAGGATTTCAACGCCGGTGCTCGGGCGCATCGGCTCGCTCGAAGTGCGGCTGGCGACCACCGCGTCCGAAGTCCGCCGCGCCCAGCGCCTGCGCTATCGCGTGTTTTACGAGGACGGTCGCGCCGTCGCCGACGCGATGACGCGGCTGTTGCGCCGCGACACCGACGCGTTCGACGCGATCTGCGACCATCTTTTGGTCATCGATCATGCCAGCCGCGACCGCAAGGGCCGTCCCTCGGTCGTCGGCACCTACCGCCTGCTGCCGCAGGCGGTCGCCGAACGCCATGACGGATTCTATACCGCGCGCGAGTTCGACATCGACGAGCTGACCGGGCGCCATCCCGGCCTTCGTTTCCTCGAACTGGGCCGCTCCTGCGTGCTGCCCGCCTACCGCAACAAGCGTACCGTCGAGCTGCTCTGGCACGGCTGCTGGACCTATGTGCGCCGGCACGGCCTCGACGTGATGATCGGCTGCGCCAGCCTCGAGGGAACCGACCCCGACGCGCTCGCCGTCCCGCTCTCCTACCTGCACCATCATGCATCGGCGTCCGGGATCTGGCATACGCGCGCGCGCGCCGGCCGCTATGTCGGCATGAACCGCATGCCCAAGGAAGCGATCGATCCGCGCGCGGCGTTGCGCATGTTGCCGCCGCTGGTGAAAGGCTATCTGCGTCTTGGCGCCTCGATCGGCGACGGCGCGGTGATCGACCGCCAGTTCGGCACCACCGATGTCCTGATCATTCTGCCGGTCTCGGCCATCAGCGCGCGCTACATCGAGCATTTCGGCGCCGACGCCGGGCGCCACGCCGCCTGAACGCTACAGCTTGCGCAACGACACCGCGTCGACGCGGTGATCGCCGCCCTTCTTGAGGATCAGGTCGGCGCGCTGGCGCGTCGGCAGGATGTTATCGCGCAGATTGACGAGGTTGATGCGCGTCCAGATGCCGGTCGCGGTCTCCACCGCTTCCTCGTCCGACAGCCGCGAATAGCGGTGGAAGTAGGACATCGGATCGCGGAACGCCGTCAGCCGCAGCGCCAGAAAGCGATCGACGTACCAGCGCCGCAGCACCTCCTCCTCGGCATCGAGATAGACCGAGAAGTCGAAAAAGTCGGACACGAACGGAACCGCCTTGCCGTCCTTGGGCGGGCGGCCGGTCTGCAGCACGTTCAGGCCCTCGACGATCAGGATGTCGGGACGATCGATCTCGATCCATTCGTTGGGGACGACGTCGTAGACCATGTGCGAATAGACCGGGGCGCGCACCGGCCGCCGCCCGGCCTTGATCGCGGTGAGAAAGCGCAGCAGCTCCGGCAGATCATAGCTTTCCGGAAAGCCCTTCTTCTCCATCAGGCCATCCTGCTGCAGCACCGCGTTCGAATAGAGAAACCCGTCGGTGGTGATGAGATCGACCGTCGGGGTGTTCGGCCAGCGCGCGAGCAGGGCCTGCAGCACGCGCGCGGTGGTCGATTTGCCGACCGCGACCGAACCGGCCACGCCGATGACATAGGGCATCTTGGAATCTTCGGTGCCCAGGAATTTCTGCTGCGCCCGGAACAGCCGCTGGGTGGCGGCGACATAAAGCGACAGCAGCCGCGACAGCGGCAGATAGATGTCCTCGACCTCGGCCATGTCGAGCTGATCGTGCATCGAACGCAGCATCGACACTTCCGACGACGTCAAGGTCATCGGGGTGTCTTCGCGCCGCTGCGCCCATTCCATGCGCGAGAAGGTGCGGTAGGGCGACCATTCCGGATCGGTGCGCATTTCCATTGTCCGCCTCAGTCCTTCGCGCGCGAGGCTTTCTCCTCGTGCCCCGACTGCGCCAGGCGCGATTGCAGCTCGGCCTCGACCTCGGCGAGCGTGACCTCGCGCGCCTGCAACACCACAAGCAGATGATAAAGGAGGTCGGCGGTCTCCGCGATCAGCTTCGCGCGATCCTCCGCGACGGCAGCGATCATGGTTTCGGCGGCTTCCTCGCCGAGCTTCTTGGCGCAATGCCTGATGCCCTTGTCGAGCAGGCTGCGCGTATAGGAAACCTCGGCGCCCGCAGACGCCCGCTCCGCTACGCGCGCGGCGAGATCGTTGAGGCTGAAACGGTCTTTCCCGGCATTCACGATGCAATCCCTTGCGGCCGGTTTGCGCGGCCCCGCGGCTTGTAGCACAGGCCAACGCGAAATTCAGAGCCCCGCCATGGAGAAGCCGCCATGGAGAAGCCGCCATGTCGAGCCCGCCATGTCGAGCCGGTCATGTTCTGGCCGCCGGAACCGTATGCGGGCTTTTCCCTTCCCCGGCCGGGCCCGGACGCCCTAAAATCAAACCGATGACCATCCTGCCCGCGCCCGAAATTCTGGCCGTCTTTACCCTTGCCTCGCTGATTCTGATCATCACGCCCGGGCCGGACATGACGCTGTTCCTGGGGCAAACGCTGGCGGCCGGACGGGCGCGCGGCGTTGCCGCCATGCTCGGCGCCATGACCGGGCTGCTCGCGCATTCGCTGCTGGCGGCATTCGGTCTGTCGGCGCTGCTCGTGGCCTCGGCGACCGCCTTCACCGCCATCAAGCTTGCCGGCGCCGTCTATCTCGTGTGGCTCGGCGTACAGGCCATCCGGCAGGGTTCGGCCCTGACGCTGGCATCCGGCACGCGGCGGCGGCCGCTTCGCGACGTGTACCTGATGGGATTGGGCGTCAATCTGCTCAATCCGAAAATCGTGATGTTCTTCCTGACCTTCCTGCCGCAATTCGTCTCCGCCCGCGATCCACAGGCCGCCGCCAAGCTGCTCTTTCTCGGCCTGTTCTTCATCGCGCTCGCCATTCCGGTGTGCGGTGCGCTGATTCTCGCCGCCGAGCGCTTCACGCAAGCCATGCGGCGTTCGCCCCGCCTGATGCGCGCCTTCGACTGGACGTTCGCCGGATTGATGGGCGCCTTCGCGGCGCGGCTTCTGCTGGCGCGCGGAAGCTAGAACCGCACGTCCGGCGCCGCGTTTTTCCAGCGGCCGGCCTTGCGCCCGGCAATGGCCCAATAGACGAAGCCGGCAATGATGCCGGACGCGGCGACAAGCTGGAGTCCGAACGCGGCCGGCGGCATGTCGGTGGCGTCCTCAAAACGGA
>WBUW01000291.1 GCA_008933495.1 Pseudorhodoplanes sp. | reverse complement strand
CCCGGTAGGACTGCTCGTCGCAAAACTCGTCGCGGATCGAACGGACGAGCGTGACCCCTTCTTTCCACGGATATGAGGGCGACGCTTTCTTTTGTCCGATAGCGATCGACACAAGCTCCGAAATCTCATCCAGCCCGGCTGCCGCGGTCAGCGTGCATGTCGTCGAAAACCGCGGGTTGATCTCGAAAATCCAGGGGCGGCCGCGCGAATCGGCCCGAAGCTGAACGTTGAAGGGTCCCTTCGGGTGCAATTTCTCCGCAACTTCCAGACACAGCGACTCGATTGCCGGATTTCGCCGGCTTACGGCCACCCAGGTAATCCCTTTCTTGACGACGATCTCCTTCGGCACGACGGCAAGAACCCGGCCGTCATTGGTCACCGCGACCGAAACGGTGTATTCGGTGCCTTCGATGTACTCCTGCTGAATCAGCGCCTCCGGCGGATAAGTGCTGCGCGCGAGCGCGGCGCGAAACCCGTTTTCATCGACGACGATCTCTACCCCGCGGCTGCCGCGGCCTGTGCAGGGCTTCAGCACGCACGGATAGCTGACCTTGCCGGGACCGTCGCTTGCCGGCGCCGTGATGGGCACCGGAATGCCTACCTCGGCAAGCGTCCGGACCAGACGGAATTTGTCGAGGCATGCCTCGATGAACAGGTGCGACGGTCCGATCACCGGAATGCCATCGCGGCCAAGATCGCTCGCCGCGAGAAGCTCCTCATCGACCAGCGGGACCATTGCCTTCACATCGTGCCGCGTGCAGAAGGCCCTGACAAACGGAAGAAAATCGCTGCTGCCGCCGGCGGGCGCCACCGCCGCGACATCGGCGAGTAGCAGTCCGATGGCAGCCGGATTCATGTCCATCGCCGCCACCCGAAAGCCTGCAAGCTGCAGCCTGCGGATGATCTCCGGGATTGCGGCGCCGCCTGCCCCTGTCACCAGTATCGTGGCGCGCGTTTGCGTCATCGGGCCGCGCCCGACGAAACCGGAATCGGTCCGGGAGCACGAACAAACCAGTTGTCAAACTGCTCGACGTATCCCGCAGAACGAAATAGCGCGAGCGAAGCCAGGTTGTCCGGGGCGATCCAGGCGCGAAGGCGATCGTGCGGGCGAAGCAGGCTGGCCTGACGCAGCGCTGCGCGAGCGAACCCCAGGCCTTGCGATTCCGGCGCGATCAGAATCGATACTTCGGTTTCATCCGTTGCAGATCTGTCCAGCCGGAGAATTCCTGTCGGCTCGTCATTCGCAGATACAATGACGTTCAGGGAAATCGCAGAATTGGCGAGCGCGGCCTGGATATAGGCCACGTGCTCCTTCCATGACGGCAGACTGGAATTACGGAAATGACGGCGCAAGCCGGGCGCGGTTTGCCAGTGGAAGGTAACCTCGGCGTCCTGCATCGTCATCCGCCTGAGATACGGAGCGTGCCTTGCGACGCCGCAAAGTGCGAAAGCCGCGCGCATGACGCCGTCGCCGTCACATACGGCAAACGACGCCCGCGATATGCTCGCCCGGTCCCCCTGCACGATCGCGCCGATCCGGTCGGCCAGCGCATCTGCGTCGAGTGCGTCGACCGGACCGGCGCCGACGACTGCACCGGCGCCGACAAGCGCGGCGATGACATGGGTCTGATTATCGTTCAGCTCCACTGCGATCGCCGGGACACCGACGCAGCACCGTTCCAGGCTCGAAATTCCTCCCGCGCCGATGGCGAGGTCGGCATCCCGGTAAAGGCGCGCGAGCGCTTCGGGAGAGGCATCGACATGCAGCCGCACGGTCAATGGCGAGCGCGCGAGCGCGCTTTCCACCTCCGCGCGATGCGGCGACAGGGCGCCGAGCACGACATCGACGGCCGGCGCTTCTCCACTTGCTGCGGCAAATTTCTCCAGCGCGCGCAACGTCAGGCCGGTCGCGTTGCCCGGATCGGTCGCGCCGAAAGACACGACAATGCGCTCCAGCGCGCCGCCACGCACCGAGGATTGCGCGCGCGCGGCGCCGAACGCCGGATGGATCATGCAAAATCCGGCGCCGACGAACCGGCGCGCCTGCGCCGGCAGACATCCCTCATAGTGCGTCGGCTCGCGCCGATAGGTCTGGTCGATTACGGCATCCGCTTGCGGATGCGGCCGTACCAGGTCGTCGATCGCAACCAGGAAGCGTGCGTGGCTGCGCAATTCGGCCTCGTCGTCCGGGCCGAGCCCGTAATGATCGACCACGGCCATGTCGAATGGGCCCGTCAACGCCCGCAGGTCGCGCGCCTCTGGCAGGGTCACGATGGCATGACCAGCGCCGGCGAGACGCGGAAAGGCGCGCAACGATTCTTCGACCGTTGCGATCGTGCAGCGCGCGCCGGCGGCGCGCAGCGCATCGGCGAGATTGAGGCAGCGCGACGCGTGTCCTCCGCCGATCCGCGCGCCGGCGTCGAAGCGCAGCAGCACATGCGTCATCCTCCGGCGCGGCCTTGCGTCACGCCTTGCGCACCTGGAAGATCGGCTCGATGGCCGGATGGCCGAGCCTGTCCTCCAGCGCGCCGGTGGCAAGCTCGCGCGCGACCGTTCCGAGTGCGCGGTCGTAGGCGTCGAGCGTCCAGGCGACATCCGCCTCGCTGTGGCGGTAGCACACATTGTTGCTGCCGAGCGTGAGCACGCCGGCTGCGATCATCTCGCGCACGAACAGCGTGCGGATCGCCTCCTTGCGCTGGCCGCGCGCGTCCCTGAACGCCAGCAGGGTCCACGGCGCATAACCTTTGAGCGTCACCGTGTCCTGCAGCTTCTCGGCCTCGATACGCTTCCCGATCCCGTCGGCGATGGCCTGGCCGCGCTCCCACAAGGTCGCGATCACCGGCTCGCGCCGCATCAAATCGATCACCGCATTGCCGGCGGCGAGCGACAGCGCCTCGCCGCCGAAGGTGCCGGAATAGAAAATGTCTTCCATCTCCCGCATCAATTCCTTGCGGCCGGCGATGGCGGCGAGCGGCAGGCCGTTGCCGAGGCCCTTGCCGATGCAGGCGAGATCGGGTGTGACGCCGAGCATTTCCTGCGCGCCGCCGAGCGCCAGACGAAAGCCGGTCACGACCTCGTCGAACACGAGAACGCTGCCATGCTTGCGCGTCAGCGCGCGCACCGCCTCGAAATAGCCGGGCGCGGGCGAATCGAACGTGACCGGCTCCATGATCAGCGCGGCGATCGCGCCCGGATGCGCCGCGAACGCGGCTTCCAGCGCGCCCAGATCGTTATAGGGCACCATCTGCGTGAGCCCGCGCACCGCGGCCGGTACGCCCTTGTCGCGGCTGGTCGCGCCGATATACCAGTCTTGCCAGCCGTGATATCCGCAGGCGATCACACGTTCGCGCCCGGTATAGGCGCGCGCGATGCGGATCGCAGCGGACGTGGCGTCGGATCCGTTCTTGCCGAACCGCACCGCTTCCGCGCAAGGCACGGTCTCCACGATCTTCTCCGCCAGTTCGCATTCCAGGAGCGAAGGCAGCGAATAGGAAATGCCGCGCGCCATCTGCCTGCGGACGGCGGCGTCGATCACCGGATCGCAATAGCCGATGGACACCGACAGCAGCGCGCAGACCATGTCGACATATTCGTTGCCGTCGGCATCCCAGACATGCCCGCCGCGTCCATGACTGAGGAACAGCGGCGCGCGGCCCTTCGGCAATTGCAGCGCGGACTTGCTGAAAGTCTGCGAGGCGGTGGGAATGGTCTGCAGGGCGCGCGCATAAAGTTGCTGCGAACGCTCGAAAACCGGATCGGGCATATTGCGATCCGGCCGCACGCCGCCATAGGCGGCATTGCGCTGCGGCGCCGCCGACCGCCTGATCTGCGGGTTGCGCTCCAGCACGGCGAGGATTTCCATCAGGTGCGGCGCGCGGTCGGTGGGCAGATGCGCGGCGATGGCCTTGAGATATTCGAGGTCTTCTGGCGTATCCAGGGTCCAGCGGTGGTCCTGCAGCCCCTCGATCGGGCAAGGCACCGAGCGCGCCTCGAAGCGAGCGCGTCGTGCCGTGACGAACGGCGTGACATGCTCGCGCTCGGCCTTGCGCGTCGCTTCCGCATCGGCCGCCCGCAAAGCCGTAACCGAGATCGCTTCGGCATCGAGCCCGTCGGGCCAGGTGCCGATATCGGCATTGGTCGCGAAATCGCATCCGGTCTGCGTGCGCACCGCAAGCACGAGCCCCGCAAGCCACGGATCGAGAAACGGGCAATCCCCGGTCAGCCGCAGCACGCTGTCCGCGCCGGTTTCGTCGGCCGCCATGACGAACCGGTGCAGCACGTCGTCGAGCGGACCGCGCACGCAGCGGACACCTGCCTGCGCGCACCATGCCGCCACCGGATCGTCGCTCGCGTCGACCGAGGTCGCCACCACGACATCGTGGATGCAGGGCACCGCGGCGGCGGCTCGGCAAATCCACGCCAGCACCGGCCTGCCGGCGAGATCGGCGAGTACCTTGCCCGGCAGACGCGACGAACTCATGCGCGCCTGGATAACGGCGACGGATTTGGTCATGCGAGGCTCTGTTGCGGCCAGCCGCGCGGGTCGATCAGCGATGCATCCTGCACGGCGAAACGGCCCGGATCGGCGGGACTGCGCGCGGCAGCCGCCGCGGTGATGAGTTCGCGCAATTGCTGTGCGT
>WBUW01000558.1 GCA_008933495.1 Pseudorhodoplanes sp. | reverse complement strand
TTCCGCAACCCTCTCGCTCGGGTGATGGCCGCTTTTCGCGAGAATGTCGCTGTCGCCGGTCAGCAGCGCTGCGACTTCTTCGAGTTCTGAAAGGGTGGGCTCCAGCTCCAGAATTGCAATCACCTTGTCTTCGTCGATTTGGCCAAGCACGGCCTTCAGGTCGTCGCGCGTGATAGTCATGCCGGAATCCTTTACAAATCAAATAAAGGGCAGGCGCGAGCCGCCGGCCTTGCGCTACGTCAAATTATTGAGCCGGCAGCGTATCACGGCCTCTCCTCGCTCTGGAACGCTTGAACGATAACGGCCGGCAGGCGAAATCGTCTCAGGCCTTCGCATCGCCTTTGAGCTTGTTTTCCAGATAAGCGACGGCGCCGTTGACGGTGATCAGCTTCGGATAGTCAAGCTCGGGAATATCGACGCCAAGACGATGATGGACGGCGGTAATAAAATTCAGGAAGTCCATTGAATCGATATCAAGCGCCTCGCGCAGATCCGCAGCCGGATCAACCGAACCCGGATCCGCCTCCGGCGCGATATTGTTGAGTTCCTGGCACACGATCGAACGAATATCCGCGGCGTTCATAACTTCTCCGGCTCCTGCAGCAACCTGCCGATTTCCAAAAGAAAAAGCGCGCCGGCATGGCCGTCGCTCGCGCGATGATCGCCGGAAAGCGTGACCGTCATGATCGTGCGCGGCACGACCTTGCCGGCAATGACCCACGGGCGCGAGGTGGCCTTGCCGAATCCCACGATGGCGACCTGCGGTGGGTAGATCACGCCGTACAAGACCTCGACGCCGCGATCGCCGAGGCTTGATACCGTAATGGTCGAATCGGCGATCTCCGAACTGCGAATGCGGCCGGCGCGCATACGCTGGACCAGATCGCGCATGCGCTCCATCAGTTCGTCGAGGCTGAGCTTGTCGACATCGTGGATCGCAGGCGCCGCGAGCCCGCCGCCGCGAATGACGATTGCAAGGCCGACATGGATTGCCGCCGATCGCTCCGGTTTTCCGTCGCGGCAGAAACCGTTGAGCGCGGGATATTTC
>WBUW01000290.1 GCA_008933495.1 Pseudorhodoplanes sp. | reverse complement strand
GATGTGGCGCGCGGAAGCGCCTCGTTCGGCAGCATCGTGACGCGCGACCGCTTCTCGCCCGTTCATCTGATCGCGGCCGGGCAGGCCGCCGGCGATCATTCGGCGATCCTTGCTTCGCCGCGCCTTGCCATGACGTTCGATGCGCTCCTGCACGCCTACGATCACGTGCTGCTCGACGGCGGCTGCATGACGGATGCTGCGGTCCCGCTGCTGACCCGTTTTGCCCCGCGCGCCGTGCTGGTGACAGGCGATCCGAAGGACGCGGACGCCGCGCGCGATCGCCTGCTGGGTGCGGGCTTTGTCGAGGTGACGGTGCTTGCCGGGCGTACCGAGAGCGACCGCCCGGCGGCGGCCTGATCAGGATTCGGCGGGCGGCGTCGGCCGCAGCCAGCGGCGGACCCGCGACGCCACGGCCCACAAGGCCGGATTGCGCTTGATCTCGCTCTTGGCGGCCCGCAGAAGGCGCAGCGGCCAGGCGACAAGGCGCCCGCGCCGCGAGAGCGGGACGACGCTGTCGAACAGCGGTTCGAGTTCCTTGCAGAAGAACGACTTGTAGCGCGCCGCGCCGGGACCGACGTCGAACGATTGGAACCCGCGATCGGCGGCATTGACGATCATGTGCTGCATGAGAATGAGGCCCGGGCTGAAGCGGGCATGATCGGTCAGGGTATGTGAATTGAAATTGGAGGTGAAACGGCGGCCGTCGTGGATGCCGGAGAACAAGGCGAGCATCTCGCCGTCGCCCTCGAGCACATGCAGTTCTACGAGCGCGTTGCCCTCGGCCAGGCCGTCGCGGCAGGCGGCGCGGACGAAATCCTCGATGCCGGGTTCGGCAAAAACATTTTTCACACCCATGGCGGTGAGCTTTGCGGCCTTCTGGCGGAAGAAGGCGTCGAGCTGGGCTGTTACCTCGGCGGCGGTCCGCGCGCGCACATAGCGGTAGCCGGCAAGCTTGCTCAGCTTACGCTCCTTGTTGCGCAGGCGCCCGCGCATGGTGGTGGAAATCTCGCGTTCGACGACCTGCGCGCCCGGCATCCCGAGCGGCAACACGAAATTGTCCTCGGTCGAACGGAAGTGCGGCAGGAGCGCAAAGGGGTTGCGGGCTCCATGCCACGCCAAGGGCTGGTTGCACAGGATGAAGAGGTCGAGATCGGGCACGTGCGCGGCGACGGAACGTAAGGCGTTGCGAAGATCGGAAACGGCCCAGGAATTGGCCACATCGCGGCGCCAGAGCGGCATGTTGATGGTTGCATGCTTGCCGCCGACAAACGAGGCGACCCGCAACGGTCCGAGATTCCCCCGGACAAAGGGCCACAGGAACAGCGGCGTGCCGGCTGCGTCGCGCCCGACCACGATGAACAGCCGCCCGCCGGCGTGGGGGATGACATGGGCCTGCCAGAGGCGGACCCAGTCACGCGACTGATAAGGCGAGGCGACGCTGTCGCATGCAGCAAGCTCGGTCCAGGCTTGGACCGCGCTCTCGAATTCGTCGAAAACCTCGATCTGCGCCAGTTCAATCGGGGCGAGGTGCTGCGCCGGCACGGTCGGCGGCGACATCCGGAACGCGATATTCATGAACGACGATCTCACCGGTTGCGACTGCAGGACAAACTGGCAAAGAATTCTCAATAAAGCGTTGGCAAGATCGCTCCGACGATCAGGGGGCGTTCGTGTCGCATTTGAGGCAAAATATCATCCGGGCCGGGCTGGAGACGCTCTATTTCAGCGGGGCGCATCTCGCGATGCAGCCGTTCGTGCGCGGCGTCGGCGTGATCCTGACCCTGCACCATGTCCGCCCGCACCGGCGCGACGCCTTCCAGCCCAACCGACTGCTCGAAATCACCCCGGAATTCTTCGCCAAGCTGATCCGCCGCCTGCGCCGGTCGGGACTCGACCTGATCTCGCTTGACGAAATGCACCGGCGCATGAGCGCGCGCGATTTTCGCAAGCGGTTCGCCTGCATTTCATTCGACGACGGCTACCGCGACGTGAAGCAATGGGCCTACCCGGTTCTGCGCGATCACGAAGTGCCCTTCGCGCTGTACATTGCGACGAGTTTTGCCGATCAGATCGGTGAATTGTGGTGGGTTGCGCTGGAGCGGGTAATTGCCGGCCAGAAGCGGATCGGCCTTGTGATCGACGGCGAGGAAATCCGTTTCGATTGTGCTTCGCCGGCCGAGAAGCGGGAGGCATTCGAGCAGATCTATTGGTGGCTGCGGCGGCGCGAGACCGAGGACGAGGTGCGCGCCGCGGTGCGCGACCTCTGCGCCCGCTATGGCGTCGACATGAAATCGATCTGCGAAGAACTGTGCATGACCTGGGATGAAATCGCCGAACTGGCGAAAGATCCACTGGTCACGATCGGCGCGCACACCGTCAACCACGTCATGCTGAAGAAAACGCGCGAGAGCGTCGCCCGCACCGAGCTCGAGATGAGCCGCTCCGTGATCGAGGCGGCCATCGGGGTGCGGCCGCAGCACTTGTCATACCCCGTCGGCGATCCAACGTCGGTCGGCGAGCGCGAGGTCAGGCTCGCCGGCGAACTGGGCTACAAGACCGCGGTGACTACGTTTCCCGGCGTGCTGTTCGCCGAGCACAGCCAGCACCTGCTGGAATTGCCGCGCATCTCGATCAACGGCGATTATCAGCATATGCGCTATGTGCGCGTTCTGCTGTCGGGCTCCGCGACCGCGGTCTGGAACCGTTTCCGGCGCGTGAAGGCGGCCTGATCAGCGCACCGGGTCCGGCTTCGACATCCACCTGACGAGCGGCATGGCCGGGAGCACCCAGCCAAGACCCGCCAGCGGATAATAGATCCACATAAATGCCGGGCGCGGCTGGGCGAAAACGAACTGGGCGACAACCATCGCCGCCAGCGACCAGACAGCGACAAGCAGCAGGAGCAGGATGGCGCCGGTTAGTTTGCGCGTGCGGACCGTCATCACCGGTCCTCCGGTTGCGGGGGCGGGACGGGCGGACTATACGGAACGCCTGACCACGTGCAAGGCTGTTCCATGGCGCAAGCATCCTCGCCGGCCGACCTGTCGTCGATTGCATTCCGTTCCGTCCGCCTCTGGCTCGTTATCGTCGCGGCTATGGTCGTCGCGACGCTGCTGGTTGGCGGGGCCACCCGGCTCACCGAATCGGGACTCTCGATCGTCGAATGGCGACCGGTGACCGGTACGCTTC
The DNA here is from genome assembly GCA_008933495.1 of Pseudorhodoplanes sp. Taxonomy (GTDB): domain Bacteria; phylum Pseudomonadota; class Alphaproteobacteria; order Rhizobiales; family Xanthobacteraceae; genus Pseudorhodoplanes. The sequence goes on along the minus strand of WBUW01000290.1, from coordinate 1,462 downwards.
CGCCGTTTTCGGACGCGCAATGGCAGGCCGAGTTTGAAAAGTACAAGGCGATCCCGCAATACCGCGAGATCAATCGCGGGATGACTGTTGACGAATTCAAGACGATTTATTGGTGGGAATGGGGACACCGCATTCTCGGCCGTTTGATCGGCGCGGTTTTTCTGCTGCCGTTTTTGTTTTTCCTTTGGCGGGGCTGGATTCCCGATCGGTTGAAATGGCCGTTATGGGGCGTGTTCGGGCTTGGCGCCCTGCAAGGCGCGGTCGGCTGGTGGATGGTGGCGTCCGGGCTGTCCGAGCGCGTCAGCGTTTCGCAATACCGGCTCGCATTTCATCTGACGCTGGCTTGCGTGATCTATGCCGCGATTGCGTGGATCATCCTGCGGATGCGGGACGCGACACGGACACGCGCGCCGCTGACGCCGGCTCGCCTCGTCGCCGGCATCGTTGTCGCGCTGATCATTGTCCAGATTTATCTCGGCGCGCTGGTTGCCGGAATCGACGCCGGCCTGACCTACAATACCTGGCCGCTGATCGATGGCGCCTTCATCCCGGCGGCCGACCGGCTCTGGTTCGAAACGCCGTGGTGGCGAAACCTGTTCGAGAACACCTTGATGGTGCAGTTCGTGCACCGGATGATGGCGTATCTGCTGGTCGTCACAATTCTCGGCTATGGCGCGACATTGCTGGCGACGCCGGCTCGCCCGGGAAAGAATTCCGCGACCCTGCTCGCGGCAACGATCGTCGTCCAGGCGGCGGCCGGAATCCTGACATTGCTGTACCAGGTGCCGCTCACGCTCGCGCTCCTGCACCAGTTGCTGGCCATCGCGGCGCTGACCGCCGCGCTCGTCCATCTCCATGATGTCAGCGCAGCGTCGAGCATGGCGGAGGGAGCGGCGTCCGGCAAGCGGCACGAAACGCTGGCCGGGCGTATCTGACCGGAAGCGCCGCCGAACGCGGCGGCGCCCCGGCGGCGCCGGCAGTCTCAGGCCGCGAGCGCCTGTTCGAGGTCGGCGATGATGTCGTCCTTGTCCTCGATCCCGATCGACAGGCGCACCACATCAGGGCCGGCGCCGGCCTGCGTCTTTTGCGCATCGGACAATTGGCGATGCGTGGTCGACGCCGGGTGGATGATGAGCGAACGCGTATCGCCGATATTGGCGAGGTGCGAAAACAATTTCACGTTCGAGACGAGCTTCACGCCCGCTTCATAGCCACCCTTCAGGCCGAACGTGAAGACCGCGCCGGCGCCCTTGGGCGCATATTTCCGGGCGAGGTTGTGATAGCGGTCACCGGGCAGGCCCGGATAGCTGACCCAGGCGATCTTGTTGTGCGCTGTCAGCCATTCCGCGACCGCTTTGGCATTGTCGCAATGCTTCTGCATGCGCAGCGGCAGCGTCTCGATGCCGGTCAGGATCAGGAACGCGTTGAACGGCGACAGCGCCGGGCCGAGGTCGCGCAGGCC
>WBUW01000289.1 GCA_008933495.1 Pseudorhodoplanes sp. | reverse complement strand
TCGGCGTTTTTGTTTCGCGCCGCGCCTCGACAGGTGGCGAGGTCGGCTTGCGGTTCATTCTGTGCGAGGGCGGTGGTTCCCGCCGGCAGGCCCAAGATGGCGCTGCCCAGGAGGAAACAAAATCGAAAATTCGGCATCATAGCGATGATCGGCCAGCAGCGATTTGATTGCACTATCAATAGAATAGCACGGCCCCCTTCACGAAGATACGCCTTGACGGGCCGGACAGGCGTCAATTACGCTTTGACTAATTTAATTGTTTTCATTTTTTCGGGCGAGGCGGGGCGATGCGTCGAGGAGCCTATTGCACATCTATTTCCGTTTGCTTTGCGACCCTGCTTTGTCTTTCCGCAATCTCGCATGCCAGACCGGCTATCATGCCCGGTGACGCGGGGCGCGCCGTTTCCGCCCGCGAGGCGGCTGAACTGGCCGCGCTCGATACGACTAAATCGATCAGAGACGCCGCCAGTGATTATCTCAAGTCGCCTGCCGGTAAGGAAGATATGGAGTTGTTGGAGAAGGGCGCAGGTATTGCCCGTGAATACGGCCTTGAAAAGCTGCTCGACAAGTTGGACGACCGCGGGCTTCTCGGCTCGAAGAGATGGAGCGACGCGTGGACAATTGTAGATTTTTATAAAGCTTTTGACGGCCCGTCTTCGCCGGAACGCTGGAGAGAAATCGGGGAGTTGGCAGCCGATACGCTGTTAGACAAATATTATCACGTTCCTTATCCGGCCCGGAAAGCAATGATCTGGGGCCTGGTTCGGATGATCGATTCAGCGTTCGAACATGCGGAGGCATTTCTCGACAAGACCGACGAGCGGTTGATGGAGGAGGCGATCAAGAAATATTCGCGCCGCAGACCCGTCATGAGGGCAGCGCCGGAATTCGGATGCATCGAATTGTGCTTCGGCAAGGTCGTCTCGTTGCCCACCGGGCGGGATGCGCGGCATTCGACCATTTCCGGCTACACAACGCCTTCCACTCGGGCGGCACCGGTCGTGCGCCCCGCTCCGGCGACGCGTCCGGTTGCGCATGCACCGGCGCCGACCCCTTTTACGACGTCCCCCGGAACGCGGCCCCCGTCATCCACGATCACCGGCCCCTCGCCAATCGAGCGTCCCCCCAGCGCTGGCAAGCCGCCGAGTTCAACTGTGTCGCCGCCACGGACCCCGGCGCCAACGGTAAGCGTGCCTCCAACACGGACTCCGGCACCCGCCGTGACGCCATCGCCACCGCGCACGCCGTCACCGACGATTGCGGCGCCCGCCCCAACGGCACCCATGGTGCGTGAGCCGGCCGTGACATCGCCGACCGCGCCTGCGATGCGGGAGCCGACAAGCACAACTCCGACGACGCCGAAGGTGAGCGAACCGACCATGACGGCGACACCGCCCGCACCGACCGCCGGAATGGCTCCCGGCCGCACTCCGCCGGGCTCCGACGTGAGCGCGGGACCGGCGCCCGGTGGCGTTCGCATCAACCCGGCACCGACGCGCTCGGAAACGAGAGACGACCTGGTGAAGCTGCGGCGTGATATTCTGCGCGGCCGCGATTCCGCTTACTAGGCTGGGAGCAGGCTGCCAACGTAAGGAGATGTATTCACCCGTGTTATTGCGCCGGCAGGCGACCTCTCTCCAGGCGATCGAGGCTGGCCACGGCCGTTACGGGAGTTGTCCTGAGTACGTACGAAAGGACCGGCTCGCGCTTTTCAACTTCTGCCAATCCGGATAATTGTGCATGCGCTTTGAACCGAACCGTCGTCACATTGTTGCAGGCGGGCTCGCCGCCAGTTTAACGCCGCTCCTGAGTGCGCCAGCCAGCGCGGCCCTGGAACTCGCCTGCGATCCCCGACCCAGGCCCGCCACGGCGAAACCTGAACGCGCGGTTTCGTTGCGCCGCCTGTCGGAAGCCTTGAAACAGGGAAAGCCCGCCCGTCTTGAGGGCTTCACGCGCCTTGATGGCTTCATCTGCGACAAGGAAAACCAGGATATCGTTCTGTGGGGTCTTTCGGAACGCAATCAGCCGGAATTGCAGCTCGCGGACCTCGTGGTCGCGCTTCGTGCGGCTCATGGTCGATATTACGAGAAGCGCGACGGCGTCACCTATATCGTCCAGCCGCTGATCTCGATCGATCCCAACCTCGACGCGTACCGGGAGCTCGACAAGATCGCCGTCCGCGATCCCGCCCGGAAGACAAAACATGCGCGGGTTTGCGCCAATCCGCAAACGGTGCGCGTCGAAGGCATGCCGCGTAATTCGCGCGTGGCCAAGGTGCTGGTCGATGCCGATTACCGCATGAAGATGGTCAGCCAGGGCAGCCTTACCCTTCCCATCTCCTCGCCGTTCCCTGGTACCTTTACGGTCCGCCTGCGGGAATGGCGCGACCGCATCGAGCGCGGCCTCGATCGCGGGCCGGGACACAAAACGCGTTATTGGTTCGAGCCCGGCCGTTTCAGCTATCAGTATTCCGAGGAAGCCGACACGGTCTTTCTCGACACCGCCCAGGTCGTGCTGCGGGACGAGGACCAGCGCGAGAATACGAACATCGCATCGGGAAAGGTCGACCCCATTTCACGGGCGTTCGCCTGTGCGTGGACCGCACGCATGGAGGACGTTTATCGCGCCGAACCGATCTGGCGCGATATGCACAATATATTCCGCCTGTTCGCCGTTTCGCGGATCATCGCCGACCGCAAGGCCTTCCAGCAGGTCGCATTCGCGCAAGACATGCTGCTGGACCGCTATGAACTTCCGGTTGTGCCGGTGCCAAATTCGCTTCCGGGTCTTGGCCGCTGGGAGGAATTTAACAAGCGCGAACGCAGGGTTTCCACCCTCTATGTCAACCGGGTTTGCGGCGGGGTCTCCGTCGGGTTCACGAAACCGATCGACACCGTCGATGTCGCGGCCGAGACCCCCTCGTCGGGCCGAACCGTGATCGCGGCAAGACCGCCCGAGCTCACCGCGGTCAGTTGGGCGGTGACGCCGGGGGTGCTGAAAGGCATTTTCGAGCGTCCACGGCCGAAATCGCCGGCCATGCCGGTGGCACCAAGCGCGCCCGATGTCGGCAGGCCGAAGCCGCCCGGGTCGCTGAAAGACCTGTTCAAGACCTGAAGGTGCCGTTCAAACGTCCGCCTAGACAGCCAAACGGGTCCGCGTCAGAATTTGCTGCCGGGGATTGGGGACGATCGTCAATCCGGCAAGGGGGATCAATACGTTCGCATGTGGCGCCTGATGCAATTGCGTTTCTTCGAATTGGCTGCCTTCGCCGTGTCGTTATTTCTGGCGAGCGGCGCCGCCGCCGAAGTCTTCTTCTCCGATGCAAGGCTCGAAATTTCCGGGGCCGGCGCGCGCAGTTCGCGCAACTGCACGATCGCGTTTATTCCTGCCCAGACCCACGGAAGCGCGCTGGCGCCGAGGCTTGCGTTTATCACCGATGGTATGAATAGGCTGTCTTTTGGCGTGGAAAACGAGGCGCAGTTCGCGAACGCGGTATTTGTCCAGAACAATTCCCGCGTCGCGTTCGGAACCAGCAAAGCGGGCACGCAGCAATTTCTGACGTCGGAAATGGGAAAAATGTTGCGGTCGCAGCAATTGTTCTTTGTGACCGCGAAACGAAGCGATTCCGGCAAATATGTCAGCAGTCGGTACGACAATGTCGACTTCGATGGCCTGCTCCGGGTGATCGAGCAGCATTGCCCCTTCGACGCCGAATCGATGATGTCGGATGCCACGACATCGGCCCGTGAACGGGCCGAACAGGCACTCAGGCTATCCGATTCCGATCTCAAACTGATCCGCTGGGCGCTCAATAAGCGTTATTCCGGCTCGTCCGGGGAGCCTGAGGGGCGCTCCTCGTTGACGTTGGTCGAGCGCAATTATCTCAGGCAGTACGCCGCTGCCAATGGCTTGCCGGCCTCGCGCTATCTGACCAACGACACGGCAAACCGGTTGCGCGCCGAAGGCTCGACGCTGGCGGCGCTGGCGCCGCCGCCGAAGCCGTCGGAACGCTGGAATTCCGTGGCCGGCGCGGTATGGAAGGTTCGCGGCCGGGTGCGGGTCGCCATCGGCTATTCCGGCATCGTCTCGTCGGAATCGGAGGCGCTTGCGATCGCCGTGCGGCAGTGCCGGTCGGCCGGCGGCCCGAATTGCAAGGCGACCGGCGCCTGGAGTTCCGGGTGCGTCTACATCACGGTTGGAAGCAACACGCGTGGCGCCGGCTGGAACTCATCGGCCGACTACGACGAGACGTTACGAAAATGCCGCGCCAACGGATATAACTGCAAACCTCCTATTGGAGGCTGCATCAATTAGAGCATGATCCCGAAAAATGTGCAGCGGTTTTCGGAAACGATCATGCCCAAACAAAAGGTCAAAGCGCGGTGACGGCTCGGCCGGAGCGCATGTTTCCTCCGCACTCTCGTCGTGTGAAGCGAAGCAGGTCCGCTGGCTGCGCTCGGCTCCGGTGACGATTCATGCGGCGCGTGCAGCATGTTGCCGCGCGTCAGGCTAAGAGTCGTCTGATCAACGTGCTCAGCGGTACCGAAAACCGCGCAGCTCGTTATTGAGCGCGCGGCCGACGCAACCCGCCAGTCCGGACGGCGACGCGCAATTGAGGTGGTAGCTCTCGACGGGGGCTCCCGCGGCTGCCGGAGACGGT
>WBUW01000288.1 GCA_008933495.1 Pseudorhodoplanes sp. | reverse complement strand
GCCTTGACGGCGCAACCCCCGATCAAGCCTACTTCAACCCGCTGCCACTCCGCATGGCAGCCTAACCATGGCAGAGGCTCCACTTATCGACGCGGAAAATCTGTTCAGACAACCGGGACCACTTCAATCGAGCGCGAGTGCCTTGATCAGATCTCGCTCGGCACCAGCACGGTCGCCCTTGCGCATCCGCACTACACCCCGGCCGTAAAACGCGAAGGGATGCTTGGGCAGCATCGCTTTCTTGAGACTGTCGTCGAAAGCAATTGCTGCCCGATCAATGTTGCCCTTCATCAGCCATGCCAAGCCACGGTTCGCGATAATATCTCCTGCCGCCAGGTTTACTCCTAAATAACTTTCGTTCGATGGATCTGCCGCCCTGATCCGTACGGCTTCGTCGTAGTCGGTAATCGCACGATCATATTCGCCTTTGGCCATGTAGGCATTCCCTCGCAGCGATCGCGTCAATAAGACGAAGTTTCGCGGCAGCGAGAGACGCAATGCTTCACTGTAATCGACGATCGCACGGTCGACGTCTGCTCTTGCGTGTCGTATGTAGCCACGCGCCGTGTAAAGCAGGCCTTCATTTGGATCGAAGCGCATCGCCTGCTCAAGGTCGATGAGCGCCGGCTCGACTTTGGATTGCTCGTGGGCGGGCCAGGTATCAATGATCAAGGCGATACTGCGGTTGTAATAAGCAGCAGCAAGAATGCGGCCCGTTACACTCCCCGTTCGGATAAGTTGGCTGCAAGCAGCAACGAGTTTCTTGTTAAACGCGGACAGATTGTCGAGCAGATTCAAATATCCTTGCTGGCAGTCGGTCGACGGTGGGGGAGTTTGTGACGCAGCTAGGCCGGCGTCGAGGCAAAAGAAAATCACGCCGAGTAGGATCAAGAGTCGAAATTGTGCTTTGAACCACATCGGATTTGTTGCCATCCAAGATTGCAGAGGTAGTGACAGCGGAGCTTGCGGCCATTGCGCTCAGTGAGTCTCCCTGAAAAGACCTCGCGTCTTGTCCTTATCTGTTGAACCAGATTGAACAATACCGACAGCTATCTGGGCTCAAGGCTCAAGCTGCTGCCGTCCCACCGGATCTGCTTCGGGCATGGAGAGGCACCCATTCGATTGCAAGCCGAACCGTGCATGTCGACCAACAGCACGGCTCTTCCTTGCCGTGTCACCGTCCGCTCAATGCTGCGGATATTGTCTGAGAATGCCTTGATCCATGTGTTTCCCGAAGTAGACACCCACATATCATGCGTGCATCCTCCGGTCCCACAAAAGGTGTCACACAACTCGCCGTAGTCGATGATGAAGTCCGGTTTCCCATCCCCGTTGAAATCAACGATTCTGATCGATGCTGGCGAGATGGTTCTGACGGGTGGCTCGCACATTCTTAATTCGCTAAGAAGGTCGTTGCGAATAAGGGAGGGCAATTCCTGCCCTATCACTTCCGGCGCGTGCAACAGGACGCCGAAAAGCGTGGAAGCCACTGCAACAATCCATTTCATTTTTATTTCCTCCTGCAACATTCTTTGGGCCAACCGAAGATGATCATTAACTCGATACGAACGCGTGCGTAGGCTTGCATCAGTATCTGCGCAAGTAGACCGCCAGCTCACGTTACGGATTGGCCTTCCGGTAGACCAGGAATTCCGACACAAGCAGGCTGAACAGCCAAATAAAGAAAGCGACGATGGGCCCGGCCCCCATCAGAAGAAAAATCAGTCCGATGGGGGCGCCAACCACCAGTGACAAACCCAGTGTGAAGATGGCGGCGACTGCGCTCACAACAATGATGATAATGCCGAGCATTGCGGCGCTCGCACCGAAAAATAGCATGAACAGGCCGAGCAGGATACCAAGGATAAAGATGGTACCGATGATAGGTTGTCCGAAATAGATGTTCCCAGCGCCGGGCAGAATGAGGTTTAAAATATAAGCCGTTTGCGGTGTTGCATCTGTATTTGAAGTCATCGTGCTTTTCCTTTTGGATGAGCGGGAAATTCTCTTGCGTGCTTTGCGTTTGACGGCAGATTTCATCGGAACTATTGCCCGTTGATAATTCGCTGCGCCCGGATCGCATCGATTTGCCGGTCGTATTGCGCCGCGCGATCTTCGTTGGTTTTGATATGCAGCCAGCGGTCCGTTGCCTGCTTGAAAACCTGAGTGTCGATGAACTTGTCACCTGCCAATTTTCCGACTCCCAAGGCTGCGTCTGCGGCCGTCACTGCCTTGTCTGCGCCGGCGGTGCCGCCAATCAAATAACCTGCGCCGGCCGCCGCGCCCTTCCCAACCAGTTCAGTTGCGGCTGCACCGACAGCGATGCCCTTATTTAGATTCCACCGGTTCCCCGTGCCCAGGGCGGTGCCGAGCGATTGAGCACTACCAGCCATCGAGGCGACTGACGAGACCAGAGGAGCTCCAGTCTTGATGACGGCATTGGCACCGCTGCCTGATAGGGCACTGGCTCCGCTCGCCAAAGCCCTCGTGGCGTTGATTCCCGCGACGAGCCGGTCACCCGATTGATAAGACTGATAGGCTCCGATTCCGGATGTGACGGCAGAGACGCCGCTCCCTATGCGATTGACGCCTTCAAGCGAGGCCCGGCCGACAGGATTTGTCGTCACGGACCCAAGAATATTCGCACCGGTTTTAGCGGTAGCAGCAGCAGTCGAAATATTCTCGCGATTATTCATGATCGACTGGCCGCCTTGCACCAACGGCGCAGGAATTCGGGGCGCGTTTTGTAGCGTCGCGGGACTCGTTGCCTTGTTGGACCACGTCGCTGGCGGGATCGGCCGCACCGTTGCTGCCTGCGTTGTGGAAGAAGGCAGCACCGAAACTTTCGGTGGCACGGAATTGGCAGGCACGGTGGTACCGGCAGGACGCGTCATGGTCACGGGCGATGCAACCCGCGAAGAATTACTAATCGGCACGCCCGTAGCGTGCGACCGGGGTGGACTATAAACTGGCCGTGGATTGACCGCGGTCACGTACGGTCTTGCTTGGAATGTCGACGCGGGACGGAATGCCGGCGCCGGACGCACCATTGGCATCGGACGGATCATCGGCCGTGATATCGGAGACGACCTGAAGGCGGGCATGCGGTAGACGGTCGGGCGGTAAATGGGAGCCGGGCGATAGACAGCGGCGGGCCGAAATACGGGAGTAGAACGAAATACGGGAGCGGGGCGAAATGCCGGAGCCGAGCGAAACACAGGGGCGGAGCGATAAACCGGTGCCCGGAACGACACGCGATATGCAGCGGACGCTATATCGATACCGGGCACAGCCAGCACATCGACGGCTGCCATCCCGGCCAGAACCATTCGGCGGCCCTTTCCCAAGACGATCGAGGTCGATGTCCCATGTGTTTTCATTTTCCGCTCCATCCCCTTGCAGGCGCCCTGCGCCGCCTATTAAAAATACGGATGGGAAGGGAGTTTTCTGGCAAGGACGAAGACGAAAATATTTTTCGCCGGTACACCGGAATAGGTACACCACCAAACGCGAATTCAGCAATTGTGCCATCCGGCATTTGCAGCGATACTGATCGCGCCATTTTCGGCGTCTGCACGCGAGGGGCCAAAGCTGGAAATCGCGATGTACTGGTATGCCGTCCGGCAATTGGCAACCGCCATACAATTTGTGGCCGTCGTCATATAGCCGCAGGCGTGACCGCGCGAGACACTGCAACAACGGCTATATGCGTTTTGGCGCGCATCGTTGCATGCATTGGGGCCACTGCGGGTCGCCCAGGCGTACGCACCGTTGTTCGCGTACGCGATTGCAGCACATTACTGCGCATTTGCGGACGAGAGCGACAGCACAAAGACGATTCCAAAGACGAACAAAGTCCTCACTGGCGTCTCCTCACTCGCGAAAGAGCCCAACCATGCTCTCCATCACGGACCCGTTGTGGAGCGACCGGCGAATAAGCCCTTCGAATGGGCCGGTCGCAGCCCGCGGCTGTTATCGGCTAACCGTCTCCTTCTGCTCCGTATTGACAACCTGCACGCGCCGGTTCTCGCCGGCGAAAGGGTCGGCCGTGTTCTTGAGCTTCGACTTGCCGTAGCCGATGGCGACGAGCGTATCGGCCGGCAGGCCGAATTGCTGCACCAGCAGCCGCTTGACCGCCTCGGCGCGCCGCTCCGACAAATTTTGATTGTACTCGGCGCTGCCCTTGGTGTCGGTGTGGCCAATGACCAGGAAAGCCTTGGACTGAATTTTCTGCAGCCGCTCCCCGAGCATCTCGAATTGCGGCATTTGCCTGCGACCTACGAGAGCGGAACCAAACTCGAAATAGACTTCCACATTGACGCTCTCGCCGTTTCCATCGGCGCGCGGCACTCTTGCGCCTCTGCATCCCGACGCTTCCACCCGAGGACACCGCATGAGACGCTTGGCGGTGAGCGCCTCAAGAATCTGGCGTTCCGTCGGAAGATCGGCTGCAATTGCAGATTCAGCGCCGAGCAAGCCCGCGAAGCAGAACGCCACTCCGATGAGTGCGCCAAGGCCGCTCGGTCTCGCGCGAAGCACCGATCGTCCTCTCATTGCAGCGCCCCCTCGCCGACGATCGCGAACGGGCCCCAGAAGGCGGGATAGGCGTTGCGCGGGTTGGAGGTATCGTTCATGTAGGCCAGCATGGCGCGGCGCAGCGCCTCGGCGCGGCCGATCTTGGCATT
>WBUW01000287.1 GCA_008933495.1 Pseudorhodoplanes sp. | reverse complement strand
GGTGCGTCTGCCGCCCGTGTCGCAGCCCGCCGCGGAAATCGGCGCCGCAAAACCGGCATCCGAGGCGCCGCCACGGGCGGCGATTCAACCCGCGCGGCTGGACAATCAAGCCGGCGCGCCCGCCGCCTCGTCTGTTGCGCCGGCATCCGAACGCCGGATGCCCGCTCCCCCGACACCCGCGATTGCACCGCCGGCTGCTGTTGCACCGCCGCCTGTGCCGGCCGTCGCTACTGCCGAAGCCAATGCACCGGCCCCGGCCCCGGCGCCGGCTCCTGCCGCGGCGGTAACGCCGCCCCGCGATCCGCACAAGGCGATTGCCGCGCTGTCCTATGCCGGCGACAGCCTGCGTCTGGAGTTTCGTTTTGCCGACCTGACGCCGGCGGCGGCCTTTCGCCGCGCCGATGCGCTGTGGCTTGTATTCGACAGCACGACCCCGATCGATCTGTCCGCATTCGCCGACGACAAGAGCGGAACGATCCGCGGCGCACAGCAGATCGCGCTCCCCGACGGTCAGGCCGTGCGCATTGTGCTGGAACGGCCGCGTCTGACCAGCGTCGCTCCGGAGGGCGCGTCCTGGACCATCACGCTCGGCGATGCGATCGCCTCGCCCACGCGCCCGCTCGGTATCGTGCGCAATATCGCGGGGGCTGCACGGGCGACCGCAACCGTACCGATCGAACAGCCGCGCAAGCTGCACCGCGTGGCCGATCCCGATATCGGCGACAGCCTGCTGGTGATCACCGCGCTCGGGCCCACACGCGGCTTTCTGAAGTCGCAGGATTTCATCGAATTCCGCGTGCTGGCGTCGGCGCAGGGCGTGGTGGTCCAGCCGGTGGCCGACGACGTGCATGCCGACCTTTCGCCCGACAAGGTGGTCATCGGCCGGCCGAGCGGGTTGACACTGTCGGGTGCGGCAATGGCCGACCGCAATTCACCGGCCTTCCGCCCAGCGGTCTTCGATGCCCAATTGTGGGGCTTTGACCGCGAGTCGAAGTTTACCGAGCGCCAGTACAAGCTGATCGCCGCCGCCGCCGACGCCGGCGAAGCCAAGCGCTCCGGCCCGCGCATGGAGCTCGCCCGCTTCTATCTCGCACGCGAAATGTTCGTTGAGGCCAAAGGCGTCCTCGATCTGGCGCTGGTTGAAGAGCGGCCGACCGCCGACAATCCGACCGGGCTCGTGCTGCGTGCGATTGCCAATATCATGCTCAACCGCCCGGAAGCGGCGCTGAAGGATCTCGCCGACCCGCTGGTCCGCGACCAGTATGATGCGCCGCTGTGGCGCGCCTTCGCCCATGCGCGTCAGGGCAAATGGAGCGAGGCGCGCGCCGCTTTCCAGGACGTTGCCGCCTCGATCGCCACGCTGCCGATCGAGCTGCAGCAACTCGCGCTCAAGGAGGCGACGCGCGCGGCGATCGAGGTCCGCGATTTCGCAAGCGCGGCCGACAAGCTGCATGAATTCGAAACCATCGGCATGCCGCGCCATATGCAGCCGGCCATCCTCGTTCTTACCGGGCGGCTGGCCCAGGGCCTGGGCAAGAACGAAGAGGCGTTGCGGGCGTTCCGCGCCGCGGCCGAAACCGCGGATCGTCCGGCCGCGGCGCAGGGGCATTTGCGCGAAATCGCCCTGCGCTACGGGCTCGGCGATCTCAAGCGGCCCGACGTTATTGCCGAACTTGAGACCCTGACCTCGCTCTGGCGCGGCGACGATACCGAAGTCGAGGCGCTCCAGCTTCTCGGCCGGCTTTATACCGAAGAGGGCCGCTACCGCGACGCCTTCCATGTCATGCGTACGGCGCTGCGCGCGCATCCCCATTCCGAAGCCACGCGCCGGATCCAGGACGAGGCGGCCACCACGTTTGATTCCCTGTTCCTCGCCGGCAAGGGCGACGCCTTGCCCGCCATCGACGCGCTCAGCCTGTTCTACGATTTCCGCGAATTGACCCCGATCGGCCGGCGCGGCGACGAAATGATCCGTCGGCTGGCGGACCGGCTGGTGGCGGTCGATCTGCTCTATCAGGCCGCCGAACTGTTGCAGCACCAGATCGACAACCGCCTGCAGGGCGCCGCGCGCTCGCAGGTCGCGACCCGTCTCGCGGTCGTCTATCTGATGGACCGCAAGCCGCAGAAGGCGCTGGCCGTGCTCAAGGCCACGCGCCTCTCCGATCTGTCCAACGATCTGCGCCAGTTACGCCTCCTGCTTGAGGCGCGGGCGCTGTCGGATATCGGCCGGCACGAACTGGCGCTGGAAGTGATCGCCAATATCGAGCGGCGGGAAGCCATCCGGTTGCGATCCGATATCCTGTGGGCGGCCAAGCGCTTCGGCGAGTCCGCCGAACAGATCGAACTGCTCTTTGGCGAACGCTGGAAGCAGTTTGAGCCGCTCAACGACAGCGAGCGGGCGGACATTCTGCGCGCCGCCATCGGTTATGCGCTCGGCGAGGACGCGATCGGGCTCGGGCGGCTGCGCGAAAAATACGCGCCGAAAATGCAGGACGGTCCGGACCGGCGCGCGTTCGAGATCGCGACGGCGCCGTTCGGCGTCAATGCGACCGAATTCCGCGATGTCGCCAAGCTCGCCGCGATGTCGGACACGCTTGCGACCTTCCTGCGCGAAGTTCGCGCAAATTATCCGGAGATCGGCGCGCAGTCGGCCATCGATCCGGAGGCGGCCGCCGCTTCCAGGACGGCGCGGCGCGGGGTACCGGCCGATGCTATGCCGACCGGCTCGATCCTGCCGGACCGCGCGCGCCTGCGACGCTGACGCCGGTCACCGGCCGGGAAGGGGACGCAACCGCTCGCCGCGCGCATCCGGCCGCGGCCAAACCGTCTCCCGCCAGCGTGCGACGGCTTGCCGGACCTGCTCGCCGGTGCGCTTGAACCAGTCCTGCACCTTGGAGGCGGCATCGCGCTTGCGCGCGGTCGCGGTTCGCTCACGCGGGTTCTCGGCGCGCCATTCGCGCGGCGTGGTGAAGGTGCCCGACCAGATTCCGCGTTTTTCACGGCGCGCCTCGGCTTCCGTCTCGAAATAGCGGCCCAGGCTGCCACGTCCGCGATAGGCGGTCGCAAGCCCTGCGCGCACCATCGCCTCGCCGAGATCGCGGCCGCCGGCGGTGCAGGTCGCGATCAGGCGGCCGAAGCGGTCCTTGCCGACCGGCACGCAGGCGACATCATTGCGGCCGATTAGCCGCCGCAATTCGTTGCGCGCATGACGCCCGCAGGGCCAGCGCCGCCCCGCCTCGTCCATGCAGGTCTGGTGCAGTTCGGGGGCGTCGATGTCCTGCAGGCGATAGCGCTGGCCGGCGAGTTCGAACGAGTCGCCGTCGGCGATGACCGCGGCGGCATGGGCGGCCGGGCCACTGAGCGCCAGCATCAACCCGAACAGCCATGCTCTGGCGGCGTCAGTCACGATCGGCTCCCGGGCCAAGGATGTGGCGTCAGCTTCCGTAGCTCTGGACGAGCGAGCCCGCGACCAGCGTCCAGCCGTCAACCAGGACGAAGAAAATCAGCTTGAAGGGCAGGGAGACCACGACCGGCGGCAGCATCATCATGCCCATCGACATCAGCACCGAGGCGACCACGAGATCGATGATCAGGAACGGCAGGAACAGCAGAAAGCCGATCTCAAAGGCGCGCTTGAGTTCCGAAATCATGAACGCCGGAATGAGGATGCGCAGCGAGGTCTGTTCGGGCGCGGCCGGGCGCGGTTCGCGCGACATGTCCATGAACAAAGCCAGGTCCTTCTCGCGGACATTCTTGAGCATGAACTCCTTGAACGGCTCCGACGCGCGCTGGAAGGCCTGCTCGACATTGACTTCGTTATTGACCAGCGGGCGGATGCCCTCGTCATAGGCGCGCTGGAACGCCGGACCCATGATGAAGGCGGTCAGGAACAATGCGAGCGCGATGATCACCGCATTGGGCGGCGCGGTCGCGGTGCCAAGTGCGGTGCGCAGCAGCGACAGCACGACGACGATCCGCGTGAACGAGGTCATCATCACCAGGATCGAGGGCGCAAGCGAAAGCACCGTGATCAGCGCAATGAACTGGATCACGCGTTCGGTCAGCCCGGCACCGGCGCCGAACGAGACGCTGATGTCCTGGGCGGCGGCCGGTCCGGCCGCCAGCAATGCCACACCGGCGGCCACCGTCGCGAGACGGACGCGGCCGCCGGACGCGGCTTGCGTCATGCTTTTCCTGAAGGACGACCGAGCAGATTGGCCATTTCCTGTTCGAGGCTCCCGAGCGCGGTCCCGCCGGCATCGGCGGGCGCGGCTGCGGGTTCACTCGCCGCCGCCTTGCCGCGCGCACCATTCACAGAATCGATTCTTGGTGCGGTGGCAAGCGACGGTTTGGCCGGCGCGGCGGGAGGCGCGGCCGGCCGGCGCAGGGCGGCTTCGAGCCGCTGCGCCATTTCGGCAAGGTTATGGTCGCCGCCAGTGGCGGACGGTTGCGACGCGAGCGCGGACTCGCCCGGCATCGCCGCTGCCGGGCGGACCGCCTCATATGACGGTGCCGGGCGCGGGGCGGCCGGCGGCTGTTCGGCGGGAACCGGGCGCGCGAGTTCATGCGCGAGACCGGCAAGCGTATCGGGCATTCGGGGCGGAGCGGGGCGACGCACGGCCGGCGCGGCCGGCAAGGGCGTCGGCGTGAAGGCTGGGCCCGGTGCGGGAGCCGGCTCGGCCGGCAGCGTCCATTGCAGCGAGGTATCCTCCACCG
>WBUW01000286.1 GCA_008933495.1 Pseudorhodoplanes sp. | reverse complement strand
CGGCTATGGCGATCAGGACCCCAACGGCCAGCCGATGACGGACGCCGGCAATCGCGGCGGCGGCTTCTTCCAGCTCCCCACGATCCGCTCCGGGACCGGCGGCCTGTACTGACGCCATTGCGAAGCGGCCGTTCCGGGGTTACATCCGTGCCCCACGGGCGCCGTCCGGCGCCGCCATCCCGTTCCCGTCAGGTTGCTCATGCGCGCTGAAACGCAATCCGTCGTCGAAGACATCAAGCGGTCCGTCGGACTGCTGAGGAGGCATCTTTGACGTCGACCGCGCCAATGCCCGCCTGGCCGAGCTGAACCAGAAGGCGGAAGACCCCGGACTCTGGAACGATCCCGAGCGCGCCTCCAAGCTGATGCAGGAGCGCACCGCGCTCGAAGACCAGCTCAATGCCATCGGCCGCATCGCGCAGGAGCTCGACGACCAGGTCACGCTGATCGAACTGGGCGAGGCCGAGAGCGACGCCGGCACGATTTCCGACGCCGAGGAGACGCTCAGGCGGCTGAAGGCCGAGGCGGCGCGGCGCGAGCTTGAGGCGCTGCTCTCCGGCGAGGCCGACGCCAACGACGCCTATCTCGAAGTTCATGCCGGGGCCGGCGGCACCGAGAGTCAGGACTGGGCCAGCATGTTGCTGCGCATGTATGTGCGCTGGGCCGAGCAGCACGGCTTCAAGGTGGACATCGTCGACGAGACCCCGGGGGAAGAGGCCGGCATCAAGTCCGCGACCATCATGGTCAAGGGTCACAACGCCTATGGCTGGCTAAAGACCGAGCACGGCGTGCATCGCCTGGTGCGCATCTCGCCGTTCGACGCGAACGCGCGGCGCCACACCTCGTTCGCGGCCGTGGACGTGTACCCGGTCATCGACGACCGCATCCAGATCGAGATCAAGGAATCGGACGTGCGCACCGACGTGATGCGCTCGGGCGGCGCCGGCGGCCAGCACGTCAACAAGACCGAATCGGCGGTGCGCCTCACCCACATCCCGACCAACATCGTGGTCAAGTGCCAGACCGACAAGTCGCAGCACCGCAACCGCGCGCAGGCCTGGGACATGCTGCGGGCCAAGCTCTACGAGATGGAACTGAAAAAGCGCGAGGAGAAGGCGGCGGCCGAGAATGCCGCCAAGACCGACATCGGCTGGGGCCACCAGATCCGCTCCTACGTGCTGCAGCCCTACCAGATGGTGAAGGACCTGCGCACCGGCGTCTCGACCTCCAATACCGGCGCGGTGCTCGACGGCGACCTCGACCAGTTCATGGGCGCAACGCTCGCCCAGCGCGCGTTCGGCGGCGGCCCGCTCGAAATCGAGGACGTGGAATAGGGCGCCTCAGCGCGCGTTGGTCTTCAGCCAATCCCGCATCCAGGCGATCTCCCGCTCCTGGGCGCTGATGATCTCTTCGGCGAGCTTTCTGATCTGCGGGTCCTTGCCGTGCGCCAGAACGATTCTGGCCATGTCGATCGCGCCCTGATGGTGGGGGATCATGCCGCGCACGAAATCCACGTCGGCATTGCCGCTCAATGTGATCGCCATGTCGCGATGCATCTTTTCGTTTGCAGCCTCGAAGGCGCGGGTCGACGGCGAGGAGGCGGCCGGCGCCGGCGCATGGCCGCGCGGGTGGGCCTGCGCAAGCCGATATGGCGTGTCGTGATGGTGGGCCTGTGCGGCGATGGTGCCGGCAGGCAGGACGGTCAGGGCGAGCGAAGCGGCGAGGGCGAGTCGGGAAAGCACGGTCACTGTCCTTGTTCTGAGCGGCGCGTGGTCGCGCCGGGAACATGCAGAACAATATTCGACTGGTACGCCGTGTCCGGCAAGCGCTCACAATGCGCCGAGGCGAATGCCCGCGCGCAGGAACTTGGCGGGATCGACCGGATCGCCGTTGATCCGCGTCTCATAATGCAGATGCGGTCCGGTCGAGCGCCCGGTCGAGCCGATGCGTCCGATGACCTGGCCGGAGCGCACGGTCTGGCCGGCCTGGACCTCGATCGCCGAGAGATGGCCGTAGCGCGTCGCAAGTTCTCCGCCGTGCTCGATCTCGACCATCTTGCCGTAGCCGCCATTGTTGCCGGCGACGGTGACGGTGCCGGCGGCGGTCGCGCGTACCGGATCGCCGGTGTCGCCGCGCATGTCGATGCCGGTATGGATCGCGGGCCCCTTCACGAAAGGATCCATGCGCATGCCGAACGGCGAGCTCATGTCGATTTCGCCGAACACGGGCTTGCGCACGGGAACGGCATTGAGGCGGCGCGTCAGGTGCTCGATATGCGTGCGCGCCAGGTTGATGCGGTAAATCTGGTGTTCGAAATTGCCGGTGTCGCCGCGGATCGGCGCCGGCACGAACGGACCGCCGGTCGCCTGCGTCATGCGCGCACGCTCGGCGGGCGAGGGGGCGGGCGGCTTGCCCGGGTCGATGCCGAGGTCGGAGAACACCCCGCGCATGCGCCGCGCCTTGGAGTCGAATCGTTCCTCGATGGCGCCGAGTGCCGCGCGTTGCCGGGTCTCCACGCGTTCGAGCGCCTGTTGCATGCGGATCAGGGCCGCCTCGACGCCGCTGCGCGGACGGCGCGTGGCGAGCGCGGCGGGCGAGAACGGCGCTTCGCGCGATTCGAGGCGCGCTTCGCGATCGGGCGGCGGCGAGAAAATGATCGTATCGCTGATGGGCGAGGGTTTCGGGATGCCGCCGCGGCCGGGCTCGCGGCCGGACGGCCTGACCGAGCCGGTCGTGACCGGATCGACGCCCATCGCGGTCAGCGCCGTCGTGCGCGATTCGAGCGCGGCCTGTTTGCGGGCGAACTGATCGAGTTTCTGCTCGAACTGTTCCTGGTCGAGAAGCTGGCGGCTGGTGATGCGGTCGACCTGCGCGCGCAGTTCGGCGATGCGGTCTTCATAGGCGAATTGCATCTCCGCCTGGCGCGCGATCAGGCGTTTGATCACGTCGTCGTGGAAGGCGAAATAGGTGCCGGTCACGACCGACCATCCGGCCATGATCACGAGCGTGCCGACGACGATCCAGAACGCGACCGGTCCGAGCCGGACCTGATGGCCGCCATGGGTGAGCGTGTAGTCGGCGGCGCGGAACCTCCGGCCGGGCTTGGCGCGGTGGGGCGGCGCGGCGGCGCCCTTTGGATAATCGTGCGCCCAAGCGTCGACAAAGCGGCCAGAATCGCGGCGGTGTTCCGGTGAACCGTAGCGGTACGACATCAACGCTCCCCGCCGGTTTTCCGCAGCCGAGCGGCCCGACGCCAGTCGTCCGATTTGAGCGAGCCATGGTTAATTTTTTGCAAATCTTTGGCTGCTAGTCCGGACCGGTATCGGGGAGGAACGAGGTCTTGAAGTCACGCCGCCTGGCTCATCCTGCTTTCAGGCCGCGGGCGGCCGCGAGCACCTCCTCGGCATGACCGGGAACCTTCACCCTCGACCAGATGCGCGCGATCCGGCCGTTCGCGTCGACGAGCAATGTCGTGCGGACGATGCCCATGAATGTCCGCCCGTACATCGATTTTTCGGCCCAGACGCCGTAGACGGCCAGCATCTCGCCGGTCTCGTCCGAGGCAAGGGCGATGTTGAGCGTGTGTTTGCGCTTGAATGCCTCCTGTCGGGGCATCGGATCGGCCGAGACACCCAGAATATCCGTCCCGGTTCTGGAGAATGTCGCGGCCAGTCGCGAAAAGTCCTGCGCTTCCCGGGTGCAGCCGGTCGTATCGGCCTTTGGATAAAAGAACAGCGCCAGCTTGCGCCCGCGAAAGCCGGCGAGAGACACTTTGCCACCCCCGTCCCGGGGCAGGCTGAATGCGGGGGCCCGATCCCCTTCCGAAAGTGTCATATGCCTTCCTTTCGTCGTTTTCGGCAGATCAATCTGACGATTGCGTTTGGGTGGGGGGAAATGGCCCGGGGACGCGCCCAGGCTCCGGGCCTCTGTCTTGATCAGGCCGTGCTTTCGGCCCGCCATTGTGGCGCGCACCGCGTGCCGGACAAGGGCTCGGGACCGGATGCGGGTCTGGTGCCGGACAAGGGGACGTCCGACCGGACATGACCGACAGATTTCGCACGCCGCGTCTGGCCGCGCTGCATGACCTGGAGCGAAGCTTCCGGGACCATTGCAGCGGCAAGGCCGCGCAGGAGGCGCCCCGGCGCCGGTCCCGACGGCTGGCGGCGGCTCTGCGTCACCGTACCCTCCGCCGCGCGCTCCTGGCCGTGGCCGGTCTGTTTCTGATCGCAGCGCTCGGTGCCGGCGGTCTGTGGCTGCGGCTGTCGGCGGGACCGTTATCGCTCGACTTTGCCACGCCAATTCTTGCCTCCGCAATCGAGCACACGATCGGTAGCCGGCACCGTGTCGAAATCGGCGGCACCCAGATCGAACGCGACAATCAGGGCCGCGCGGCCGTGCGCATTCGCGACATGCTGATCCGCGACGCCGACGGCGCCGTCATCGCCAGCGCGCCGAAAGCCGAGGTCGCGGTGTCCATGGTCGCGTTGATGACCGGGGATTTGCGCGCCAAGCGCGTCAGCTTGGTAGGAGCGGAACTTGCCATACGCATCGAGAACGACGGCCAGGTCACGATCTCGACCGGCGCCGACCGCCGGCCGATCGCGATCACGCCGACCATCGTACGCCCGGCGCAAGGCGCGGCGGCGGCCCCGTCCGTGGGCGCGCAAGCGTCCGCGCCGCCGCTGCGGCTGCCGACCGGGGGCGAGAATTTTTCGGCGCTGATGCGATGGATCGACGCAACCGCG
>WBUW01000285.1 GCA_008933495.1 Pseudorhodoplanes sp. | reverse complement strand
GCCTGCGAGCGCGGCGGGCGGACGATCTTTTCGGCGCTCGACTTTTCGGTATCCGGAGGCGAGGCCCTGGTCGTGACCGGGCGCAACGGTTCGGGCAAATCGTCGCTCCTGCGCATGGTGGCCGGCCTGCTCGCCATCGCGGCCGGCGGCCTCGACCTTGCCGGCGGCGACCGCGAACGCAGCATCGGCGAGCAGGCGCATTATCTCGGTCACCAGGATGCGCTCAAGCCGGCGCTCACGGTCGCCGAAAATCTCGACTTCTGGACCGCCTGGCTCGGCGGTGCCGGCAACAGCCGCGATGCGCTCGCCGCGGTCGGGCTGGAGTCGCTCGGCGATCTTCCGGCCGGCTATCTGTCGGCCGGGCAAAGGCGGCGGCTGTCGCTCGCGCGGCTCGTGGCGATCGCGCGTCCGCTCTGGCTGCTCGACGAACCCTCGTCCGCGCTCGATACCGCCGCGCAGGAGGCGCTGCGCACCCTGATGCGGGACCACCTGGCGCGCGGCGGCCTCATCCTCGCGGCCACCCATCTGCCGCTCGGCCTTGAGGGCGCGCGCAGCCTCGAACTCGGAGCGCATCCATGAAGGCGCTTGCCGCGCTGTTTGGCCGCGACGTCAAACTTGCCGTGCGCGCCGGCGGCGGCGCACCGGTCGCTGTCCTGTTTTTCCTGATCGTGGTCACCATCACGCCGTTCGCGCTCGGCCCCGATCTTGCGCTGCTGCAGCGGATCGGCCCTGCGATCCTGTGGATCGGCGCCCTGCTGGCGAGCCTGCTCGCGCTCGACCGGCTGCTGGCGGCTGACCTCGACGACGGCTCGCTCGACCTCCTGACAATGTCGGACACGCCACTCGAACTCGCCCTCGCCACCAAGGCGCTAGCGCACTGGCTGACCACCGGCCTGCCGCTGGTGATCGCCACCCCGCTGCTCGCCCTTTTCCTCAATCTCGATCTCGCGGCATCCGCCGCGGTCGCAGCGACCCTTTTGGTCGGCACCCCGGCTTTGACCTTTCTCGGCCTTGCCGGCGCCGCGCTGACCGTGACGCTTCGTCGCGGCGGGCTCCTGCTCAGCGTCCTCGTCCTGCCGCTGGCGATTCCGGTCCTGATTTTCGGGGTCGCGGCCTCCAATGCCGCCGTCGTCGGCCCGCTCCCGTTCGGCACGCCATTTCTGATCCTGTGCGCGCTGTCGCTGACCGGACTGGTCATCGGGCCGGTCGCCGCCGCGCTGGCGTTGCGTTCCGGTCATGATTGAACCGCGAAGCCGCCGCAGATTCCTGCGATCCCCCGTTGTCCGCCGGGTACGGGGAGCTTAAGACGATCGCCCATGGCCCTGATCGACTACGCCAATCCGTCGAAATTCCTGGCGCTGACCGACCGCCTGATACCGTGGCTGACCGGCGGCACCGTGCTCGCGCTTGCGCTCGGGATAAACCAGATTTTCGGTGCGCCGGAGGATTACCAGCAGGGCGCGACCGTCCGCATCATGTTCATCCATGTGCCGGCGGCCTGGCTGTCGATGTTCGGCTGGGCGGTGATGTCGGTCGCCGCACTCGGCACGCTGGTCTGGCGCCACCCGCTGGCCGATGTCGCCGCCAAGGCCGCCGCCCCGGTCGGCGCCGCCTTCACGCTGATCTGCCTTGTCACCGGCGCGCTCTGGGGGCGTCCGATGTGGGGGACCTATTGGGTATGGGACGCGCGGCTGACTTCGGTGCTCATCCTGTTCCTGATGTATCTCGGGGTGATCGCGCTCTGGCGCACGATCGAGGAGCCGACGCGGGCTGCGCGCGCGGCCGCGATCCTGACGCTGGTGGGTGCGCTCAATCTGCCGATCATCAAGTTTTCCGTCGACTGGTGGAACACGCTGCATCAGCCGGCATCGGTCCTGCGCCTCGACGGTCCGAGCATTCATCCCGATCTGCTGGTTCCGCTCCTCGTCATGGCGGCGGCCAGCGGACTCGCATTCGTCACGCTGCATCTCGCCGTCATGCGCAACGAAATCCTGCGCCGGCGCATCCGCACCATGCACCTCCTGCAGGCGCAGCGCGCGCCGGGGAGCTGACCGATGCGGCTCGTGGCGCATGGCGAATTCATTATGGCCGCCTATGGCGCAGCGGTCCTGATCCTCGCTGCGCTGATCGTCTGGATCGTCTATGATTATCGGGCGCTGCGGCGCACGTTGCGCGCATTCGAGGATGAGGGTGTCACGCGCCGCTCCGAACAAGCCGTCAAGTCGTCCCCGTGAGCGAACAATCCACATCCCATAGCATCCTGCGGCGACGGCTGGTCGTGATCGTCCCGCTGGCGCTGTTTCTGGCGCTGGCGACCCTGTTCCTGTTCCGGCTCGGCGCCGGCGATCCCTCGCTGATCCCATCCGCGCTGATCGGGCGGCCGGCGCCCGCGACTGACCTGGCGCCGGTCGCGGGGCTGATGCGCGACGGCAAGCCGGTGCCCGGCCTGCGCAGCGCCGATTTCGCCGGCCGGGTCACGCTCGTCAATGTCTGGGCGTCATGGTGCGTGCCCTGCCGCGACGAGGCGCCGTTTCTCGAAATCCTCGCAACGGATTCGCGCATCCGCATCGCCGGCATCAATTACAAGGACAACGCCGAGAATGCGCGGCGCTTCATCGGCCGCTACGGCAATCCGTTCCACGCGGTCGGCACCGATGCCAATGGCCGCGCCGCGATCGAATGGGGCGTCTATGGCGTGCCGGAAACCTTCATCGTCGGCCGCGACGGACGCATCGCCTACAAGCTGGTCGGCCCGATCACTGCCGCCAATTTCGAGACCCAGCTCAAGCCGGCGATCGAGAAAGCGCTGGCCGCACGGCCCTGAGCGCGCCCGTCACTTGTCTTCGTGATAGCGCTTCATCAGAGGATATTGCACCATCGCAAAGACGAAGGTCAGCGGCATGAAGCCGAACAGCTTGAAGCTGACCCAGAAATCGGTCGATTGCGTGCGCCAGACGAGTTCGTTGAGGATGGCCATGACGACGAAGAACAGCGCCCAGCGCACCGTGAGCTTGCGCCAGCCTTCGTCGGTCAGGTTGTAGACCGAATCGAACACGACCGACAGCAGCGGCTTGCGCGCGATCAGGCCGCCGAACAGCACGGCGGCGAACAGGACGTAGATCAGCGTCGGCTTGAGCTTGATGAAGGTCTCGTCGTGCAGCGCAAGCGTAAGCCCGCCGAACACGAACACGATGAGCGCGGATACCAACGGCATGACCGGCAGGCGCCGGATCATGACATAGGATACGATCAAGGCCGCGAGCACGGCGATCATGAACACCGCGGTGGCAACGAAAATGCCGCTGCGCTGGCTGTCGGCGGCAAGCTCCGGCGCGAACGGCGCCAGCAGCGGCAGGAACAGGCCGGGCCGCCCATTGGCAAAAAAGAAAAGGACCAGCGGCCCAACATCGAGCGCCAGTTTCAGGAACGGATTGAGCTGTTCTTTTCCGGTCATGCGGCTGTCTAGCGCGGGCGGGCGGTTTGCACAATCGCAGGCTGGTCGCCGTCAGAACGAACCGGCCAGGCCCGGCATCACTCAAGCCCGGCAAGCGCGCGTGCAAAATCGCGCGCGGTAAAAGGCTGCAGGTCCTCGACCCCCTCGCCGACGCCGATGAAATGCACCGGCAGCCTGAACTTGTCGGCGATGGCGACCAGAATGCCGCCGCGCGCGGTGCCGTCGAGCTTGGTCATCGCGAGCCCGGTAACGCCGGCGGTCCTGGCGAACGCTTCCACTTGCGCCAGCGCATTCTGCCCGACCGTGGCATCGAGCACCAGCAGCACCGCATGCGGCGCGCTGGCATCGGCTTTGCCGATGACGCGGACGACCTTTTCGAGTTCGCCCATCAGTTCGGCGCGGTTCTGCAGCCGCCCGGCGGTATCGATCAGCAGCACGTCGCTGGCCTCGTGCTTGGCCGCCGCGATGGCGTCGAACACGAGGCCGGCGGCATCGGCGCCCGGCGCGCGCGCGATCACCGGCGCGCCCGTGCGCTCGCCCCAGATTCTGAGCTGGTCGATGGCGGCGGCGCGGAAGGTATCGCCCGCCGCCAGCATGACCGAGCGGCCCTCGGCGCGGAAGCGCGCGGCGAGCTTGCCGATCGTCGTGGTCTTGCCCGATCCGTTGACGCCGACGACGAGGATAATGAACGGCTGCTTGCCGGTATCGACGACAAGCGGCGTGGCCACCGGTTCGAGCACCTTCTCGATCTCGGCGGCAAACACGGCCTTGGCGTCGTCCGCGGAAATTTCCCTGTCGTAGCGGCCGGCAGCGACCGCTTCGGCAATGCGCGCGGCGACCGCAACGCCGAGATCGGCACGGATCAGCGCATCCTCGATGTCCTCGACGGTTTCCGCATCGAGCTTGCGCTTGGTGACCAGATCGCTCAGCGCCCCGCCCAAAGACGAGGACGTACGCCGCAGGCCGCCGCTCAGGCGCTGCCACCAGCTATTTGGTCCGCTCTTGCTGTCGTTCATGCCGCCGCCGTGATAGCGGTTTCGGCATGACACCGGAAGAGATGCAGGCGCGTCTTCTTTACCGCGACGGCTTGATGCTGGTATTGGACAAGCCGCCCGGCCTGCCGGTGCACCGCGGCCCGAAAGGCGGCGAGAGCCTGGAGGATCATTTCGCGGTGCTGCGCTTCGGCCTGCCGCGCAATCCGGCGCTCGCCCACCGGCTCGACCGCGAAACCTCCGGCTGCCTCGTGCTGGGCCGCCACCGCAAGGCGCTGGCCGCGCTCGCCAAACTGTTCAAGACCGGC
>WBUW01000284.1 GCA_008933495.1 Pseudorhodoplanes sp. | reverse complement strand
GGCGCACCCGCGGCCGCGGCGGCCGGGCCGTCGACCGTGAGCGCCAGTGGCGCCCCCGGCGCGAGTTGCACGACATCGTGGAAGCCGGCAAAGGCCACCAGGCTGTCGATATCGTGATAGCCGTCGGCGCGGCGGGGCCCCACGCGCAGCGTCAGGTTGACCTTGGCCGGTGCGATCCGCGCGAGAATGGTCCGCTCCGCCGCCGCCACGAAAAGGGTCAGCCGCCGTTCTTCGGCTTCTTGCTCTGATCGGCGGTGGTCGAGGTTTCCGCGGGCAGCCCGCTCCGCAGCTTCTCCTCGATCTTTTTCAATTCGTCGGGTTCGGGCTTGAGGTCGCGCGCGTGCGACCACTGGAACTCGGCTTCCAGCGTGCGCCCGACTCTCCAGTAAACGTCGCCCAGATGGTCGTTGATCGTCGGGTCTTCCGGCTTCAGCTCGATCGCCCGCTCCAGATGCTTGACCGCTTCCTCATAATTGCCGAGCCGGTAATAGGCCCAGCCGAGCGAATCGACGATGTAGCCGTCGTCAGGCCGCTGCTCGACCGCGCGGCGGATCATCGCCATGCCGTCGTCGAGATTGATGCCCTGGTCGATCCAGGAATAACCGAGATAATTGAGCGCGTGCGGCTGGTCGGGATAGAGTTCGAGCGCCTTCTTCAGGTCGGCCTCGGCGGCGCTCCATTTCTTTGCCCGCTCGTAGCAGATGCCGCGGAAATAAAAGGTGGTCCAGTTGGCGCGGGTCGGCCGCTGGATTTGTGCGATCACCCGCCCATAGATATCGGCGCAATCCGCATAGCTCTTGCGCGCGCGCAGGATATTGCCGAGCGCGATGAGCGCCTCGAAATCGTCGGGATGCTCGGTGACCAGCCTTTGCAGGCGTGCCTTGGCTTCCTCGGTGCGCTCGACCGTATCGAGATTGATCGCCTGCTGGATGTCGGCATTGCGGCGCAGCGGAGACTGGGCCGGCACCCGCTCGTAGGTCCTGATCGCCAGCTCCGGTTTCTTGATGCCTTCAAAGATGTCGGCCAGCGACAGCAGCGCCATTGCGTTCTGCGGCGCGAGATAGAGTGCAAGCTGGAGATAGACGAGGCCGAGGTCTTCGCCGCCGCGCCGCCCGAGCGCGGCGCCAAGGCCATAGAGCGCTTCGGCGGCCCCCGCCTGCGCGGTTTCGACCAGCGGCACAAGCTTCTCGCCGCGGTTGATCGCTTGTATGTCGGTGACAATCAGCGGATGGCGCGGCAAAGCCTTGTCGAAGACGTCGAAGACTTTCAGCGCTTCGTCCTTCTGCCCGAGGCGCGACAGCACGCTGCCATAAGCCTGCACGACGCGCAGCGCGCCGTTGTCGAGCTTGTAGGCGCGTTCGAACCGCTTGACCGCCTCCTTGCGGTTGCCGCCGGCGTCGAGGATGAGGCCGGTATGCAGGTCCTTGAACAGGCCGTACCAATCCGGTCCGACCAGCTTGTCCAGGGTCTCGACCGCGCTCTTGACGTCGCCGGCCCCGTAGAAGGCCCAGGCGTTCAGCATGGCGGCAACGAGATCGGTCACCGGTCCGCGGATCGATTGCGCAAAGTTCTGCCGCGCCGGCGCATATTGCCTCTGCTTGAGGGCGCGCACGCCGACGACCAGGCGCGCAACCCGGTCGTTGCGGTTGGCCTGCAGCACCCGGTCGGCCAGGCGCGCGGCCTCTTCGATATTGCCTTCGGCGAGCACGGAAACGAAGGTGCGTTCGAGCAATTCGTTGTTCTTGGGGTCCACCCGCAGCGCGGCGCGGAAATAGGCGGCGGCCGCGCCAGCGTCACGCTGGACGCTGGCGTGGCGGGCGGCGAGGTAGCTTCCCGACGCGGTTTCGGGCGCCGCGTTCGCGCTCATTTGCGCCTCGCTCGAGCGCGACTGCGCCGCCGCCGCGAATGTCAAGGCGAGGCTGACGACGGCCGAAACCGCGGCGATTTCCCACCGCGGGCGATTTGGCGAGAGAAGGCGCACGAATTTCTCCATTTCGCGGGCTGGGTCGATTCGCGGGCTGGGTCGAATCGGACCGCTTTCCCGCCGGACCTCGTTTTTCAGAATGGCCTTTTTGGACCTGAGCCGCAAGGATGACGGCAATGTTCTTGAGTCTGCGGGTACACTGGGGCGGGATCGTGACCGCGGCGGCCGTCCGCCGGCGGCGCCACTGCCTGCATACCACTGCCTACATATTTGGATAGTTCGGCCCGCCGGCGCCTTCCGGCGGAACCCAGGTGATGTTGCGGTTCGGGTCCTTGATATCGCAGGTCTTGCAGTGCACGCAGTTCTGCGCGTTGATCACGTAGCGCAAGTCGGCGCCTTCGCCGACCCATTCATAGACGCCGGCCGGGCAATAGCGGGTCGACGGCCCTGAAAAAATATCGTGCTCGGATTTGCGCTGCAGGTCGGCGTCGCCGACCACAAGATGCGGCGGCTGGTCTTCCTCGTGATTGGTGTTGGACAGGAAGACCGAGGACAGCCGGTCGAATGTGATCTTGCCGTCCGGCTTCGGGTAAGCGATCGGCGTGCATTGCGCGGCCGGCTTGAGCGTGTCGGCGTCGACCTTGCCATGACGCAGCGTTCCGAGCAGCGAGAAGCCGAGCGTGCTGGTCCACATGTCGAACCCGCCGAGCATCACGCCGACGACGGTGCCGAACCGCGACAGGAGCGGCTTGACGTTGCGCACCCGCCACAAATCGCGCCCGACCGGCGACGCCCGCCAGCCGCTTTCGTAATCGGAGAGCTCGTCGTGCGCGCGGCCGGCGGCGAGCGCTGCGGCGCAGGCCTCAGCCGCCAGCATCCCCGACGTCATCGCATTGTGGCTGCCCTTGACGCGCGGCACATTGACGAAGCCCGCCGCGCAGCCGATCAGCGCGCCGCCCGGGAAGACGAGCTTCGGCACCGACTGGTAGCCGCCCTGCGTGAGCGCGCGCGCGCCATAGGCGATGCGCTTGCCGCCTTCCAATGTCGGTTGAACCGAGGGATGGGTCTTGTAGCGCTGGAATTCCTCGAACGGCGACAGATAGGGGTTCTGGTAATTGAGCGGGACGACAAAGCCGACCGAAACGAGATCGTCGCCGTAGTGATAAAGGAACGATCCGCCGCTGATCGCGGTCGGAAGCGGCCAGCCGAAGCTGTGGCGCACCAGCCCGGGACGGTGCCGCGACGGATCGACCTGCCAGATTTCCTTCAGCCCGATGCCGAATTTCGGCACGTCGCGGTCGTGCGCAAGATTGAATCGCGCCAGCAGCACCTTGGTCAGGCTTCCGCGCGCGCCCTCGGCGAACAGCGTGTATTTGCCGCGCAGTTCCATGCCGCGCGTAAACGAATCCCTGCGCTGGCGGTCCTTGCCGATGCCCATGTCGCCGGTTGCAATGCCGGCGACCGCGCCGTTCTCGCCGTAAAGAATCTCAGCCGCCGCGAAACCGGGATAGATTTCGACCCCGAGCGTTTCGGCCCTTGCTGACAGGAACTGGCAGACCTGACCAAGCGAACCGACGAAGCAGCCGTGATTGCTCATCAGGGGCGGCGCGAAGGCGAGCAGGAAGCGGATTTCGCGACTTTCGGTCAACCAGCCGAAGCGGTCTTCGCGCACCTCGGTGGTCAGCGGCCGTGCCGGGTCGTTGCGCCAGTCCGGCAGCAGCCGGTCGAGAGCGGAAGGGTCGATGACCGCGCCGGAGAGAATATGGGCGCCGACCTCCGAGCCTTTTTCCACGACCACGACCGAGGTCGCGGGCGCGACCTGCTTGAGCCGGATCGCGGCGGCCAGCCCGGCGGGGCCCGCGCCGACGATGACGACGTCGAAATCCATGGATTCGCGGGGCGGCAGATCCTGTTCGCTCATGCGGGTGCGGTCCTGGATCGGGGGGTCTTTTTTTTGAGCATTTCCATGAATTGCGCCGGCTGACAATGCCGTGGTCGCGAAAATTCACGTTCCCCTCAGGCGATCGTGATGGGCGCCGCCTTTCCAATCCCGTTGCGCGCGGCCATGGTCTGCACGCTGCGTCCACGGAGCATCCAGATGGCCGACATCGAGCCCTTGATCCCTCGCCAGACTGTCCCTGAATTGATCGTCCCGCTTACCGGCGGCGGCCGGTATGACCTGTCCGTCGAAGCGCCGCGGGAATTTTCACTCGTTGTTTTCTTCCGCGGGCTGCATTGTCCGATCTGCCGGACCCAGCTCCGGGATCTGGAGAGCAAGCTCGGCGAGTTCGAAAAGCGCGGGGTGGGGGTTGTTGCAATCTCGTCCGATGCGGCCGGGCGGGCGCAGCGCGCCAAGACCGAGTGGGGCCTCTCGGCGCTGCGCCTCGGTTACGGGCTGACATTGCGGTCGGCACGCGCGTGGGGCCTGTATATTTCGACCGGGCGGGGCAAAACGTCGATCGGTATCGACGAGCCGGCGCTGTTTTCGGAACCCGGGCTCTTCCTGATGCGGCCCGACCGCACGCTGTATTTTGCAAGTGTGCAGACGATGCCATTTGCCCGGCCGTCGTTCGCCGATATTCTGGCGGCGATCGACTTTGTGGTTGCCAACAATTATCCGGCACGCGGCGAGGTTGTCGCTTTGCCGGCAGCGGCCGAATAGGCGGCCGCCCCGCGGGGGATCGGAAGCGTTCGATGGCAGCGTCGCGGAAACGGGCGGTCCGTGAAATTCTCGCCTTTTACGACGAGGCCGGCGTCGACGCCCTGCTCGGCGAAGCGCCGGTCAACCGGCTGGCCGCTGCGGAGCCGCGCGCCCTACCGGTAGAACCGGTCGACC
>WBUW01000283.1 GCA_008933495.1 Pseudorhodoplanes sp. | reverse complement strand
TTTCCCGTAGCGCGAATTGATGCCGGTCTTACCGCCGACCGAGGAATCGACCTGGGCCAGAAGCGTCGTCGGGACCTGGATGAAATCGAGGCCGCGGCGCACGGCCGACGCGGCAAAGCCGGCCAGGTCGCCGATCACCCCGCCGCCGAGTGTAATGACCAGATCGTTGCGCTCAATGCGTGCGGCGAGCAATTCGTCGCAAACCCGCTCGAACGTCGCCATCGACTTCGAACCCTCGCCAGCAGGCACCGTCACCGACGCCGCCTCCACCCCGGCCGCGGCAAGCGCCTGGCGCGCGGCGGCGAGATGACGGCGCGCCACATTCTCGTCCGTGACGATCGCGGCGCGCGCGCCCGGCCGCAGCGCCGCCATGCGGGCGCCAAGCGAGGCCAATGTTCCGCGCCCGATGACGATGTCGTAGGCGCGGGCGCCGAGCGCCACGTGGATGACGGTGGGTTCCGAATTGCGTACGGGAGCAGTCATCGTATCCATTTGCATTTCTGCTTTCGTTGTCGTCATGACGCGCGCCCGGGAACGACTTCGCACAACCGCTCGACGATCTCGCCGACGATCACTTCGTGCAACACATCGCGCGATTCGATCGTGATGGCGGCCTCGGCATAGGCGGGATAGCGGACGTCGATGAGCTGGCGCAACGTGGCGGCGGGATCGGCGGTCTTGAGCAGCGGGCGGTCGCTGCGCCGCTTGATACGACGCAGCAGCACCTCGAAATCGGCCTTCAGCCAGACCGAAATGCCCTTTTCGCGAATGCGCGCGCGGGTGGCCGCGTTCATGAAGGCGCCACCGCCGGTCGCCAGCACCTGCGGTCCGCCGTCAAGCAGCCGCGCAATGACGCGCGATTCGCCGGCGCGGAATTCGGTCTCGCCGTGGATCTCAAAAATGTCGGGGATCGACATGCCGGCGGCGCGTTCGATTTCGGTGTCAGCATCGACAAATGGAATGCCAAGCCGCAGGGCGAGCTTGCGCCCGACCGACGACTTGCCGGCCCCCATCATCCCGATCAGCACGATCGAACGATGGCCCAGCGCCTTGACGAGCGCAGCCTCGGCGGGCGGAAGCTCGGAAATATTGTGCAATACAAGGTCCGGCATGGTAAAAATTGCACCAGATTCACCCGACTAGTAGCGCAAAAGCGGCGACAAGTCTCACCATGCCGACGCTGTTCCGATTCCTCGCCATTCTCGGAATAATTGCCGGCCTGATCTATGCGGGCCTGTATGCGCTTGCGACCATGGTCGAGCCGGGATCGCGCGAAATCACTGTAACGGTCCCTTACGACCGTTTCCACAAGCAGCGATGACCCGCGTGCGCGCCGCGGCCAAATCGGGGCCAGGACGGACGTCCGACCGGACGCTGCTCGCGCTCTTTCTCGACATGATCGCGGCCGAACGCGGCGCCGGCGCCAACACGCTGCAGGCCTATGCCAACGACCTCGGCGGATTTCGCGACCATCTGGCGGACGGCGGCCAAACCATGCGAAGCGCCGGCAGCGACGCGATCCGCGCCTACCTCGCCGAACTGACCGGCCGCGGCTTCAAGACGGCATCGGTCGCGCGCAAGCTTTCGGCGATCCGTCAATTCTACCGCTTCCTGTATGCCGAAGGCATGCGCGCAGACGATCCGGCGGCCATCCTGGAAGGCCCCAAGCACGGACGCGCCCTGCCGAAATTGCTGTCGGTCGCCGACGTCCAACGGCTGCTCGACATGGCCACCCAATCGGCTGCGGACGAGACAAAAGCGCCGCCGGAGCGCTTGCGCGCCGCGCGCCTGAATTGCCTGCTGGAAGTTCTTTATGCGACGGGGCTGCGTGCGTCAGAGCTCGTCGCATTGCCGGCCTCTGCAGCCAAACGCGATCAGCGCATGCTGATCGTCCGCGGCAAGGGCGGCAAGGAGCGACTCGTCCCGCTCAACGAATCCGCCCGTCGCACGATGGCCGCCTATCTTCGATTGTACCGCGATCTCGGACACGATGACTCGAAATGGCTGTTTCCCTCGTTTGGCGAGAGCGGGCACCTGACGCGCCAGCATTTCGCGCGCGAACTGAAGCTGCTCGCCGAGACGGCCGGACTTGATCCGCGCAAGATCAGCCCGCACGTGCTGCGGCACGCCTTTGCGACCCATTTGTTGACGAACGGCGCCGACCTCCGGGTGGTCCAGACGCTCCTTGGGCATGCCGATATCTCGACCACGCAGATCTATACGCATGTCCTCGAGGAACGGCTGAAAAGCCTTGTTCGCGATCTGCATCCGCTATCGGATGGTTAATATCGCGATTTTTCGATAACCGGACGCAGGTTGCTTGACTTGCAGACCGGTGAAAGGCCAGTTTCGCCGGCCCGGGCCAAGCCGGGCCCGGCCATTCTGTCTCATGCGATCGATCCGCAGCTATCTCGATTTCGAAAAGCCCGTCGCCGAGCTTGAAGCCAAGGCCGACGAACTGCGCGCCATGCAGTCCGATGGCGGCGAGGTGCAGGTCGAGGAGGAAATCGCGCGCCTGCGGGACAAGGCGGCGCTGACGCTCAAGGGCCTCTACGAGACGCTGTCGCCATGGCAGAAGACGCAGGTCGCGCGGCACCCGCAGCGGCCGCATTGTCTCGACTATATCTCGGCCCTGATCACCGACTTCGTCGCCTTCGCCGGTGATCGCAAGTTCGGCGACGACGAGGCGATCGTCGGCGGCTTCGGCCGCTTCATGGGCGAAAGCATCTGCGTCATCGGACACGAAAAGGGATCAACAACCGAGTCGCGTCTGAAACATAATTTCGGAATGGCGCGTCCGGAGGGCTATCGCAAGGCCGTGCGCCTCATGGAGATGGCCGATCGCTTCGGCATTCCGGTCCTGGCATTGGTCGATACGGCGGGCGCCTATCCCGGCATCGGCGCCGAGGAGCGGGGCCAGGCCGAAGCGATCGCGCGTTCAACCGAAGCCTGTCTCAATCTCGGCGTTCCCAACGTTGCGGTCATTCTCGGCGAAGGCGGCTCGGGCGGCGCCATAGCGATCGCCACGGCCAACAAGGTGCTGATGCTGGAACACGCAATTTACAGCGTCATTTCGCCCGAGGGAGCCGCCTCGATCCTGTGGCACGACACCACCAAGGCGCAGGAAGCCGCCACGAACATGAAAATCACCGCCCAGGATCTGGCGCGGTTCGGCGTCATCGACGAGATCGTGCCGGAGCCGATCGGTGGCGCGCATCGCGATCCCGATACGGCGATTGCGTCCGCGGCCGCCGCTATTCGGAAGGCTTTCGAGGAGTTGAAGGGACTGGACGCGGATGCCGTGCGCCGCCACCGCTGGAACAAGTTCCTCGCCATCGGCCGTTCCCTGCCCTGATCGGGCGGCCGGCCCGACGCCGGTCACCGCGGCCGCGCGCCGGCCGGATGAGACACGGCCTTAATAACGCCGCGTTATTTTGTTCAATTTTCATAATAATTTACCATTCATTCACGCGATGCATGGTGAACAGGAAGGCCTGCGCCAGCGGCCACTTGCGCAGGCCGGGGCAGAGGGATAACGATTTTTCGATGAAGGCCCGGGGACAGCCGCTTGCGGGGAGTAAGCTTTTGATCCGCCGCTTCAATCGGGTGCAGACGCTGTGCGCCGCCGGCGTGCTCGCCGCCGCCTTCGCGCTCGCCGGCTGCAAGACGGACGGTGTTTTCCCCGGCAACATGCGCGCCAATGCCCCGATCCCGCCCGCGCTGCTCGCCACGATGCAAGACAAGGGCATGTCCAAAGAAGCGCCGATCCTGATCCGCCTCTTCAAGGAAGAGGCGGAACTGGAGGTCTGGAAGCAGGACGCATCGGGCCGCTATGCGTTGCTGAAGACCTACCCGATCTGCCGCTGGTCCGGCGAACTTGGACCCAAGATCAAGGAAGGCGACCGGCAGGCGCCCGAGGGCTTCTACGACATCACCCCCGGGCAGATGAATCCGAATTCGAGCTATTTCCTGGCTTTCAATCTCGGCTATCCGAACGCGTTCGATCGCGCCTGGGATCGCACCGGCATGCACCTGATGGTGCATGGCGACTGCTCCTCGCGCGGCTGCTACGCCATGTCCGACGAACAGATTTCCGAAATCTTTTCGCTCGCGCGCGAGTCTTTCTTTGCCGGCCAGAAATCGTTCCAGGTGCAGGCCTATCCGTTCCGCATGACGCCCGCGAACATGGCCAAGCACCGCAATTCACCGCATTACGCTTTCTGGAAAATGATCAAACAGGGCAGCGACCATTTCGAGGTCACCCGCATGGAGCCGAAGATCGACGTGTGCGAGCGGCGCTATGTGTTCAATGCGCATTCGTCCAACGCAACGCCGGTCAATTTCAATCCCAAGGGCAAGTGTCCCGCCTTCCAGGTTCCGCAAGACGTACTGGCGGCGGTTCACGACAAGCAGCGGCGCGACGAACTGCAGACCGCGCAACTGATCGCGCAGAACGTGCCGACGGCGCCGACCGTGACCAATCGCGACGGCGGCATGCACCCGGTTTTCGTGGCGGCGCTGAAGCCGACGGAAGTGGTAGACGAGAAAGGCAAGATCCGGCTGGTGGTGGAAAATCCGCCGCCCGGCAAGCTCGCGTCCGTCGCCTATTCGCCGGCGGTCGATGACCAGATCAGCCAGACCGGCACGGTTGCGTCCCAGCCGGTCGCATTCGCGGACGTCCCGCTGCCGCGGCAGGCCCCGCAGGCGAAGGAAGGGGTCGCTCCGGAACCCTCGTTCGCCGAAAAGCTCAACAGCCTGTTCCGCACCGC
>WBUW01000282.1 GCA_008933495.1 Pseudorhodoplanes sp. | reverse complement strand
GTCGTGGTGCCGGCGAGCCCGGGCCCGTCGGCGGGCTATCGCTCGATCGCGATCCCGCGTGACGCGCGCGGGCATTTCCAGGTCGATGCCCGCGTCGACGGCCGCCGGCTCGGCTTCATGGTCGATACCGGCGCCTCGACCATTGCGCTGACCGCCGGCGACGCCAGGCGGCTGGGCATCCATCCGGCGCCGAGCGAATTTCGCGTCAATGTCCGCACCGCCAACGGTACGGTGCGCGCGGCGCCGGCCACTTTGAACATGGTCGAAGTCGGCGGCCTCGTGGTGCGCGACGTGCGCGCGCTGGTGGTCCCGGACAATGCCCTGAGCGAAAACCTGCTCGGCATGTCGTTCCTGACCAAGCTCCGGCGCTTCGAATACGCCAACGGCAAGCTCGTTCTCGAACAATAGCCGCGATTTCTCCACCATCCGGCGCCAAGCGCGCGGCGGACCCGACGCGACCATTTGCGGGCGCGGCGCATTAGGCTATTGCTGTGCCGCTTTCCGCCGCCGGATTCCCTGAGGATATTGATGTTTCCCCGCCCCAAGCCCGCGCTCGTTCCCAATACCTACGACTATGAATCCGGCCCGATGGTGAAGCCGACCGGCTTTCGCGAATATGACGCACGCTGGCTGCTCGGCAAGGAAATCAACCTGATGGGACTGCAGGCGCTCGGGCTCGGGCTCGGCACGCTGATCCACGAGATGGGCGTGCGGCCGGAGATCGTCACCGGGCACGATTTCCGCGGCTATTCGGCGTCGGTGAAGATGGCGCTGGTGTCCGGCCTGCTCGCCGCCGGCTGCAAGGTGCACGATATCGGCCTGGCGCTTTCCCCGATGGCCTATTTCGCGCAGTTTGCGCTCGACGTGCCGTGCGTGGCGATGGTGACCGCCTCGCACAACGACAATGGCTGGACCGGCGTGAAGATGGGCGCCAACCGGCCGCTCACCTTCGGTCCGGATGAAATGACGCAGCTCAAGGACATCGTGCTCAATGCCGCCTTCGACCTGCGCGGCGGCGGCTCCTATGTGTTCGTCGAGAATTTCCCGGAGCGCTATGTCGCCGACCTGACCAGCCGCCCGAAGCTCAAGCGCCGGCTCAAGGTGCTGGCCGCCTGCGGCAACGGCACCGCGGGGGCGTTCGCGCCGCGCATCCTGGCGGCGATCGGCTGCGAGGTGGTGCCGCTCGATTGCGAACTCGACCATACCTTCCCGAAATACAATCCCAACCCCGAAGACATGAAAATGCTGCACGCCATGCGCGACGCGGTGCTTGCTTCCGGCGCCGATGTCGGTTTCGGCTTCGACGGCGACGGCGACCGCTGCGGCGTGGTCGACAACGAGGGCGAGGAAATCTTCGCCGACAAGGTGGGCGTGATGCTGGCGCGCGACATGTCGGCGCTGCATCCGGGCGCGACCTTTGTCGTCGACGTCAAGTCGACCGGCCTGTTCGTGACCGATCCGGTGCTGCAGAAGAACAAGGCCAGGGCCGATTACTGGAAAACCGGCCATTCCTACATGAAGCGGCGGGTGAACGAGACCGGCGCGCTGGTCGGCTTCGAAAAGTCCGGACACTTCTTCTTCAACAAGCCGTTCGGCCGCGGCTATGACGACGGGTTCGTCTCCGCGATCGCGGTCTGCGACATGCTCGACCGCAATCCGGGCAAGAGCATGAGCGACCTGAAGAACGCGCTGCCGAAGACCTGGTCGTCGCCGACCATGTCGCCGCATTGCGACGACGAGAGGAAGTACGGCATCGTCGAGCAGGTGACCCGGCACTTCGAGGCGGCGAAGCAGAAGGGCGAGCCGGTCGCCGGCCAGAAAATCCGCGACCTCGTCACAGTGAACGGCGTGCGCGTGACGGTCGAGGACGGCTCGTGGGGGCTGGTGCGCGCCTCCTCCAACAAGCCGGAACTGGTCGTCGTAGTCGAAAGCCCGCAATCGGAAGCGCGCATGCGCGACATGTTCAAAGCGGTCGATGCCGTGCTGCGCACGCACCCGGAAGTGGGCGAGTATAACCAGACGATCTGAGCGCGCGGCGAACGCGGCTTCGATCGGCCGCATTTTCAGGCAAGGCGCTGTCTTGGCCGGGCTCGATCGGCGCATCCATCTTTTCGCAGACAGAATGATCGATGGCCAGGTCGAGCCCGGCCGCGGCGCAAAATAACTACTCCGCCGCTTCCTTGAATGTCGCGCGATAGGCATGCGCCGGATAGACGCCGAGAATCGTCATTTCGCGCGAGAAGAATTCCAACTCCTTGAGGGCGAGCGCCACGTTTTCATCATCGGGGTGCCCCTCGATGTCGGCATAGAACATCGTGGCGAAGAAATTACCCTCGATCATGTAGCTTTCGAGCTTGGTCATGTTGACGCCGTTGGTGGCAAATCCGCCGAGCGCCTTGTAGAGCGCCGCCGGAATGTTGCGCACCCGGAACACGAAGGTGGTGACAACCGGACCATTGCCGCTGTCAACCCATCGCGCCTCGCGCGCGAGCACGATGAAGCGCGTGGTGTTGTGCGACTCGTCTTCGATGTTCTCGGCCAGGATATCGAGGCCGTAGATTTCGGCGGCGAGCCGGGTCGCGATCGCGGCGCGCGACTTGTCGCCGATCTGCGCCACCTCGCGCGCGGAACCGGCGGTGTCGGCGGCGACGACGGCCTTGATTTTCAGCTTGCGGATGACGTTGCGGCACTGGCCGAGCGCATGGACGTGGCTCTCGACCGTGCGGATGTCGGCGAGCGTCGCGCCCCTGGGCGCCAGCAATTGATGGCGCACCGGCAGGAACCATTCGGCGACGATGTGCAGGCCGGAATGCGGCATCAGGTGATGGATGTCGGCGACCCGGCCGGCGATCGAATTCTCGATCGGGATCATGCCGAGCGCGGCCTCCCCCGAGGAGACGGCGGCGAAGGCGTCCTCGAAGGTCGGGCAGGCCACCGGCTCGCAGTCGGGATAGGCCTCGCGGCAGGCGAGGTGCGAGTTCGCCCCTGGCTCGCCCTGAAACACGATTTTCTGCTTTGCGCTCATCCGGTTCCGTTACGCGCTCCGGTGCAAGCTCGTCAATGACCAAGCGCCCGGCGCGCCGCTTCCAGGTCTTCCGGCGTGTCGACGCCGAGCGGCACGCTGTCGACGATCGCCACATCGATCCGCATCCCGGCCTCGAGTGCGCGCAATTGTTCGAGCTTCTCGCGCTTTTCGAGCGGGGAGGGCGGCAGAGCGACAAAGCGCTCGAGGGCGGCGCGCCGGTAGGCATAGAGCCCGATGTGATGATAGAGCGGCCCTTCGCCGGCGGGCGCGGTCGCGCGGGTGAAATAGAGCGCGCGCAGGCGGCGGGGGCCGAGTGGCGAGCCGACGACCTTGACGACGTTGGGATTGCTGCGCTCGTCCGCCTTGACGATCTCGGCGGCGAGCGTGCCGATCGCGGTCGCCGGCTCGTCCAGGAGATCGACCGCCGCCTTGATGTCGGCCGGATTGAGCGTGGGCAGGTCGCCCTGCACATTGACGATGACCCCGGCCTGCGCGGCGGGGTCGGCGGTCCGCAGGGCTTCGAAGATGCGGTCCGACCCGGAGGCGTGGTCCGGGCGGGTCATGACCGCGCTTGCACCCGCGCGCGCGACCGCGGCGGCGACCTCGGCGGCGTCGGTGGCAACGACCACGCGTCCGAGGCCGGCTTCCTCGGCCCGCCGCAGGACATGGACGATCATCGGCTGGCCGGCAATGTCGGCGAGCGGCTTGCCCGGCAGCCGGCTGGCCTGCAGCCGGGCGGGAATCAGGATCAGAATGTCGCGACCTGCCATTGTGCGAGCGCCGTTGCCGCGGGGCTGCGGCCGCCCCCGGAATTGAAGGGAATTTCTGCCGGGGGCCGGCCGCTTATACGGGTTGCAAGAGCGCAGGCAAACCGGCTAACTGTGCGCCGCGCGGGGCCCTCCCGCCTTCCTTTCTTCAGAGCTGGCCGCGATGAATTCGTTCGAACTCAACAAGATATTGGGTGCCCTGCTCGGGACCTGCCTCATCCTTCTGTCTCTCAACATTGCGACCGGTACGATTTTTGCGCCGGCCAAGCCGGCCAAGCCGGGCTACGAAATCGCGGTTCCCGACCAGCCGTCCGCGGGCGCGCCGGCCGGCGCGGCGGCGGAACCCGAGAAGCCGATTGCCGAACTGCTTGCGAGTTCCGATGCCAAGCGCGGCGAGACGGCCGCCAAGAAGTGCGCAGCCTGCCATACCTTCGAAAAAGGCGGCCCCAATCGCGTCGGTCCCAACCTCTATGGCGTCGTGAACCGCGCCAAGGCCTCCGGCAGCTTCAATTATTCCGCCGCGCTCAAGGGCAAGGGCGGAGAATGGTCCTTTGAAGACCTCAACAAGTTCATCGCCAACCCGAAGGGTTTCGTTGCGGGCACGAACATGCAGTTCGCCGGGATCAGCCGCGCCGGCGAGCGCGCCGACGTGATCAATTATCTGCACACGCTGGCGGACAATCCGGTGCCGCTGCCCAAGGCTGCGGCGGAAGCGCCCAAATAGGTGCGCGCAGCCCGGCGGCCACGAGGCGGCCGGCATGGATGCGAGACTTCGCGGCCGGGCCCCTGCGCCCGGCCGCATCGTTTGAAGCGCTGCCGCCGCAGCCTGCGGCAATTGGCGGGATAAGTTTTGCGTGATCCTGCCGGCGAGAGTGGCGCCCTATCCAAAAACCGACATAATCGCTGAAAAATTTGGCCGCTGCCGGGCGGCGATCTGGAGCGGACCGTGAAACTCACCCGACGATCGATTCTGCAAAGC
>WBUW01000281.1 GCA_008933495.1 Pseudorhodoplanes sp. | reverse complement strand
CCCTTGCGCCACAACCGCGCCGCCTCGACCAGAATCCCCCCGTAAATCTTCACGGTCACAAGCGGCAGGGCGAAGAATGCCGCAAACAGGTGGCGGGTCGTCAAGTCGCGTTTTCGGCCGTGGAAGGTTGCCGCCAGAACCGGGCCGGTGGCGTCGGTCTCCAGGATGCGGATTTTCACCGCCTGCGCCGGCGGAACCATGCGGAAATGATAGCGCAGGTCCATGCCGAGGAAGGGCGAGACATGGAAGGCCTTGTCCTGCCGCTGGCGGAGCGGTCCGCCGCCGCTTCCATCCGCGACCGGGCGGACATAGGAATGCATTTCTCCGAACGTGTTGCGCACTTCATAGATCAGGAGCACGAGCCGCCCGGAACGGTCCTCGCAATAATAGACCGACAGCGGATTGAAGACGTAACCGAGCAGGCGCGGATAGCACAGCAGCCGCACGCGCCCGCCGGCAAGGTCGATGCCGGCGTCCGCCGCCAGCCGCGCCGTGTGCGCGCGCAGCGGCGTTCCGTCGCGCGGCCCGTGGTCGCGCTCATGGAAGGCGAATAAAGCCGGGCGGTTCACCCCGAACAGCGCCGACAGGCGGTCGGCCTCGCCGAGGCGGTCGAGGTCGATCAGCAGGCTGAGCACGCGATAGCGGAAGCGGTGGGCGACCGGCTTCAGCCGGGCATGCATCACCATGCCGGGATAGAGCGCGGCGGCGGGCTCGTGTGCGGGGGCGGCAATGCCGGTCATCGGTCGGTTATTCCGCCGCTTCGGCGTAAACCGCCGGCCGGCGCCACCACGGGATTGCAGCGCCGAGCGCATGCGCGACCGCAAGCCCCGATCGCAAGCCGTCCTCGTGAAATCCATAGCCGGTCCACGCCCCGCAGAACCAGGTGCGGCGCACGCCCTGGATGGCTTCAAGCCGCGATTGCGCGGCGAAGGCGGCGGTGTCGAATTGCGGATGCTCGCAGACAAAGCGGGCGAATGTCAGGTCGGCGCGCGGCGCGGCGGGCGGATTGAGACTGACGAAGAGCGGGCAGGCCGGGTCGATGCCCTGCAGCGCGTTCATCCAGTAGGTCACGGCGATGTCGCCGCCGTCGGCGCCGCGCCCGTGACCGCACAGGAAATTCCACGCCGCCCAGGCCGCCTTGCGGCGCGGCATCAGCGCCGGATCGCGATGCAGATAGACGGTGTTGGGGCGATAGCGGATGGCCGCAAGCACCGCGCGCTCCGTTGCATGCGCGTCGGCAAGCATGGCAAGCGCCTGGTCGGAATGGGCGGCGATCACCACCTGGTCGAAGCGGTCGCGCCCGCCGCTGCCGTCGGTCACCGTTACGCCGTCGCGCCCGCGTTCGATGGCGACCGCGCGCGTGCCGAGCCGCATCTGGTCGCGGAACGGCGCGCACAGCTTCTCGACATAGGTGCGGCTTCCCCCGCACACGGTGCGCCAGACCGGGCGCTCGGCGTCCGGATGCAGCAGGCGGTGGTTGCTGAAGAAGGCGACGAAATTCTGCGCCGGAAAATCCAGCATGCGGTCGGCCGGGGTCGACCAGATCGCCGCGCCCATCGGCAGCAGATAGTCGCGCACGAGGCGGCGCGAGAAGCGCTTTTGCGCCAGATAGTCGCCGAGCGACAGCCCCTGCAGGGCGCCGATAGCGAGATCGGCGCGGCTTTCGCGGTTGAAGCGGGCGACCTCGCGCAGCATCCAAAGGAAGGCGGGCGAGACGAGGTTGCGGCGCTGCGCAAACAGGCCGTCGAGCGTTTCGGCCGGCCGCCGGCCGCGCCCGGCCCATTCGAGGCGGCCGCCGTCGGCGGAGACCGAGAAGCTCATGTCGCTGGCGCGGGTTTCGACCCGCAGATGGGCGAAAAGCGCCGTCAGGCCGGGATAATTCAATTCATTATAGACGATGAACCCGGTATCGACCGCGATCCGGCGCCCGTCATAGTCCAACTCCACGGTGTGGCTGTGGCCGCCCGGGCGCAGGTCCTTGTCGTAAACCACGACCCGGTGGCGGGCGCTCAAGGCCCAGGCGGCGGCGTTGCCTGCAATGCCGGCCCCAATCACTGCAATCCGCATTCCGAAAAATCCCCGTTCCGGCGTGTCGATAGCCGAGCTACGGGGGAGCGCGGGCGGGGTTTCAGCCCGGACCGCATGTGCCTAAAAAGCCGGGGATCGGGGCAACCAAGTCGAAACCATACGGTGCCAACCTGGAACAGTCTGCGGTCGCGTTCACCTATTCTTTGCGGCCGCGGCGTACTCATGGTTCCCGCGGGGCGAACCATGTCCGGTCTCGGCATCGCGTTTTTGTGGTGGGATTCGATGAGTCTCGACATCAATACCCTTTTCCTGGTGACGATCTATGTCGAGGCCATGCTCGGGCTCCTGCTGCTGTTCGCCTGGGTGCAGAATTCCGGAATCATGGCGGTTGCCTGGTGGGGGTGCGCGCATATCCTGCGTGCCGCCTCGGTGGTGTTGTTCGGCCTTTACGGCTCGGTGTCGAACCTCATCTCGATCGACCTTGCCAACGCGGTCCTGTTCACCGCCTTTGCCACGACCTGGACCGGCGCGCGCGTTTTCGACGGCCGCACGCCACATCCGCTCGGGCTGTTCGCCGGCGCCGCGCTCTGGCTGCTGGTCTGCCGCCTGCCGATCGTCACCGAATCCCCGGAAGCGCGGATCCTGATCAGTTCGGGGATCATCACCGCCTATACCTGGCTTGCGGCCTACGAATTCTGGCAGGGCCGCAGCGAGCCGCTGGTGTCGCGCTGGCCGGTGATCTTCATGCTGTTCGCGCACGGCGCGCTGTTCCTGCTGCGCACCCCGCTCAGCGCGGTGCTGCCCTGGTCGGTCAATGCGCAGGTCTTCGAAAGCGTGTGGATGACGGTGCTGAGCTTCGAGGCGTTGTTGTTCACGATCGCCATCGCCTTCATCCTGCTCGCCATGGCCAAGGAACGCACCGAATTGCTGCACAAGACCGCCTCGCTCGTCGATCCCTTGACCGGCATCGCCAACCGCCGCGCCTTCCTCGAAGGCAGCGCCATGCTCGCGCGGCGCGCGGATTCCGATTCCACGGGCGCCGCCGTCCTGCTCATCGACCTCGACCACTTCAAGCTGATCAACGACAATTACGGCCACGCCTTCGGCGACCGCGTGCTGCAGATTTTTGCGCAGACCGCGTGCGCGAATATCGGTCCGTTCGATCTGGTGGGGCGGCTGGGCGGCGAGGAATTCGCCGCGCTCCTGCACAATGCCAGCAAGGACAAGGCGCTGGCCACGGCCGAGAAGCTGCGGGCGGCGTTTGCCGCCGCCGCCGTCGAAGTCGACGGCTATCCGGTCAACGCCACGCTCAGCGTCGGTGTCGCCGTCTCGCGGCACGGCCCGATCGATATTTCGGCGATGCTGGCGCAGGCCGACCAGGCGCTCTATCACGCCAAGGAGCGCGGACGGAACCGGGTCGAGCTCGCCTCGCTCGATCTCGTGCTGCACCTGGACGCCAATACGCCCTCGCTGCGCATCGCCGCGCTCGCCGACAAGAGCGCCGCCTGAGCGCACCGGCGAACGCGCGGATATCGGGGGGCGCTTCCCGCCATTGACTATTTGCGGGCGCGCGCCTTACTGAAGCCGTCCGCCCCCGCCGGTCAGGCGCGCGTGCCATCGGCAACCTCCACCGGTCGAACGCCATGACTGTCCCGCACGCCGTCCGGCCCGGTGGCCGCTTTGCGCAGTTGCTGCGCGAGCGCGCCTTTGCCATCACGGCGGAGATTTCGCCGCCGCTGTCGGCGGACAAGGCCGACCTCCTGAAGAAGGTATTGCCGCTGAAAGGCCTTGCCGACGCCGTCAATGTCACCGACGGGGCGGGGGCGCGCGCGCACATGAGCGCGACCAGTGCGGCGGCCTTCATGGTCGAGTGCGGCGTCGAGCCGGTCCTGCAATTGACCTGCCGCGACCGCAACCGCATCGCGCTGCAAAGCGATCTGCTCGGCGCGGCGGCGGCGGGCGTGCGCAACGTCATGATCCTGCGCGGCGACGATCCCGCCCGGGGCGATCAGCCCGAGGCCAGGCCGGTGTTCGATTATGACACGCGCGAACTGATCGCGGTGGCCGCGCGCATGCGCGACGCCGGCGAACTCGCCTCCGGGCGCAAGATCGCGGCGCCGCCCGATTTTTTCATCGGCGCGGCCGACCTGCCGGTCGATCCGCAACCCGGCTGGTCGCCGCAGGCGCTGCGCGCCAAATGCGAGGCCGGCGCGCAGTTCGTGCAGACGCAATTCTGCATGGATGGCGGGCTGGTCGCGCGCTATGTCGCGCGCCTGCGCGCGGAGGGGATCGTGCCGCGGCTTCGCATCCTGATCGGCGTTGCGCCGTTGCGCTCGGCGCGCTCGGCGCGCTGGATCAGGGACAACCTGTTCGGCTCGGTCATTCCCGATGCGATCGTCGAGCGCCTGGACGCGGCGTCCGACCCGGCGGCCGAGGGCGCCGCGATCTGTCTCGACCTGATTGCGCAGCTTGCGGCGATCGACGGGGTCGCCGGCGTGCACCTCATGGCGCCCGGCCACGACGAGATCGTGCCCGAGGTGATTGCGCAGGCGCGCGTTCGATTGAGCTGAAGTCGCCGGTCACGGCGGGCAGGCGATGCCCAGTCGCGACGGACCTGGGTGCGGAACACCTGCCAAAAATACCAAGAAAAACGGTGGCTCCCCGGGCCGGATTCGAACCAGCGACCAACCGGTTAACAGCCGGTTGCTCTACCACTGAGCTACCGGGGAACACGTCCGCAAAAGCGTGCAGCTTGACGCCCCGCCTATAA
>WBUW01000280.1 GCA_008933495.1 Pseudorhodoplanes sp. | reverse complement strand
CCTGGAGCGGCTGTTTGCGTTTTTGCGCCTGCAGTCGATCTCGACCGACCCGGCCTATGCCGCGCAGTGCCGTGCCGCCGCCGATTTCGTCGCAAAGGATTTGGAAAGCCTCGGGATGAAGGCGCAGGTGCGG
Source organism: Pseudorhodoplanes sp. (assembly GCA_008933495.1). Lineage (GTDB taxonomy): Bacteria > Pseudomonadota > Alphaproteobacteria > Rhizobiales > Xanthobacteraceae > Pseudorhodoplanes. Next base: position 4,665 of record WBUW01000280.1, on the reverse strand, counting down.
CCGACCGCAGGCCATCCGGTGGTGGTGGCGAAATCGGGTGGCGGGAAGCGGCCCGGCCCGCGCGTGCTTTTCTACGGCCATTACGACGTGCAGCCGGTCGATCCGCTGGAATTGTGGGAGACGCCGCCGTTCGAACCGAAGATCGCGGAATTGCCGGACGGGCGCAAGATCATCGTCGCGCGCGGCGCCTGCGACGACAAGGGCCAGCTCATGACCTTCGTGGAGGCCTGCCGCGCCTTCAAGGCCGTGACCGGGGATCTGCCGCTCGACATCACCGTCATGATCGAAGGCGAGGAGGAATGCGGCTCCAAGAGCCTCTACCCCTTCGTCAAGGACAATGCCGCCGAGCTCAAGCACGACATCGCGCTCGTCTGCGACACCGGCATGTGGAACGCGACCACGCCGTCGGTCACGACGTCGCTGCGCGGGCTGGTTTACGAGGAGGTCACGGTCACCTGCGCCGACCGCGACCTGCATTCGGGCCTGTTCGGCGGGGCGGCGCAAAACCCGATCCGCGTGCTGAGCCGCATCCTGGCGGCGCTGCACGATGAAAACGGACGGGTCACGCTTCCCGGTTTCTATGACGGCGTGCACGAACTGCCGGCCGACATCCGCAAGGAACTCGCCGCGCTCAACCTGAGGCCCGAGGATTTTCTCGGTCAGGTCGGTCTGAAGATTCCGGCGGGCGAGAAGGACCGCATGATCATCGAGCAGGTTTCCACGCGCCCGAGTTGCGACGTCAACGGCATCATCGGTGGCTATACCGGGGAGGGCGCCAAGACCGTCATCGCCTCGAAAGCCAGCGCAAAAGTCTCGTTCCGGCTGGTCGGCGACCAGAATCCCGAACGCGTGCGCGATTCATTCCGCGCCTTCGCGCGCGCGCGCATCCCGGCCGACTGCAAGGTCGAGTTCCAGAACCATGCCTGTAGCGGCGCGCTGCAGATTCCCTTCGACAACCCCGCGCTCGTCAAAGCGCGCACCGCGCTGGCGCAGGAATGGGGCAAGACCGCGGTGACGGTCGGCGCCGGCGGATCGATCCCGATCGTCGGCGACTTCAAGACCGTGCTCGGCATGGATACGATCATGGTCGGCTTTGCGCTCGACGACGACCGCGTGCATTCCCCGAACGAAAAATACGACCTCACCTCGTTCCACAAGGGCACGCGGAGCTGGGCGCGTATTCTCGCCGCGCTCGCCGGCTGAGTGGCCGCTGTCTATATTGGCAGGGCGGCGAGGTCGGCGACGGTCCGGATCGGGGCGAAGTCGGCATATTCGTCGGGATTGTTCGCGCGGTTGACCCACAGGCCGCGAAAGCCGACCGCGACCGCCCCCATCACGTCCCAGCGGTTCGACGAGACGAACATCACCTCGTCGGGGGCGCAGGCAAAGTGCGCAGTAACGAGCGCATAGACTTCGGGGCGGGGCTTGTAGAAGCGCAGAACGTCGACCGAGAGCACGGCATCGAGCACGCCGTCGAGCGCCGAGCCCGTGACGGCTGCAGCGAGCATTTTCGGCGAGCCGTTGGAGAGGATCGCGGTCTTGTGGCCGGCTTGCTTGAGCCGCGCCAGGGCCGCTTTGGCGTCGGCGAACGCATCGAGCGTGAAATAAGCGTCGAGCAATTGCGGCTTGAGCGACCGGTTTACGGAAGGGAAGCGGCCGAATGCGAAATCGAGCGCGCGTTCGGTCAGCGCCCAGAATTCGACATAGCGGCCGGCGAGCGTCAGCGTCCAGGTATATTCGAGCTGCTTCTGCCGCCAGGTATCCGAGAAGCGGTCGGCATCCGGGCCTGCCGCGGCGCGATGGCGGGCGATGGCGGCGTGAACGTCGAACAGCGTTCCGTAGGCGTCGAAGACGTAGATCGGTTGCGCCATGGCTGGCCCTTTCGCGGCTTACGGCTTGCCGGGATGCGGAGCGAACACCGATGTATAGGTCCTGCCGCGGATATCGTATACGCGGGCCAGGATCACATCTTCGCGCTCGACCTCGATCAGGACCGGCGCATCGTAATCGGCGCAATAGAAGGTGCCGAGCATCATCGCAAAATCCGCGCCCCTGGGATCCCAGGTGGTGACGAATTCGGGACCCAGCTCGACCTCGGCGGAGGCGTGCGGCCCGCAGACCGCCACCCGCCAGCGGCGGCCCTTGACCGGAATTTCGAGGTCCTCGATCAGCTTGGTGCGCAGCTTCTGGGCGGCTTCCTTGAACGCGAGCCCCCAGTAATCGACCATGAACTTGTCGTCGGCGTCGTAGATGCCGCCGGCGAAGCGGTTGAAGTTCGCGTACTGATAGGGGTGGATGCGCACCATGTCGCTCACCGGCAACAGCAGCCCGGAGAGCATGGCGAGGCCTGCGACCTGCGCCTTGCGATCGGCGATGCCGCCGAGCGCCGCCACGATCCAGCCGCCGGCGAGTCCGCCCAGCAAGGCGAGCGGGGGGACGACGAAGACGAAATGGCGGATGCCGTTATACATGGCCGGGCGCGTGATGACGGCGGCCGCGATCGGCAAGAGCGCCATGAACAGGATCAGCGTCAACGCCGCGCGGCGACGGACCGCAAAGTCGGGACGACAGGCGGCCACCGATGCGCCGACGATCCCCGCGCCGGCGAGCAGGAGGAAAATTTCCGGCAGCTTGAGCGCAAACAGCACCGGCACATAGCTGCGCGGCATGTCGGGCACCGGGATGACGGCGCCTTCGTACATTTCCGCCCAGGGCTTTTCGAAGAAATGGGAGAAATAGCCGACCGCCCGGAACAGGTTGAGCGGATCCTGCACCGCCCAGGGCCACACCAGGGCGATGATCGCATAGGCCAGAACGACGCCGGGAAGGAGCGTGAGCACGAACCGCCCGAGCTGACGGGCGGCGTGCCGCAGCCCCCCTTCGCGCAGGTCCGCCCACAGCAGCATGAGCATCGGCACGACCATGCACAGCGCCGCGAGTCCGCCCATGATGCGCGAGCCGATGGAAAAGCCGAGGCCGAGCCCGAAGACGAGCACCGCGGTTTTCGATGGCCGCGGATAGCCTTCGATCGCAAGCACGAGTCCGAACAGCAAAGCGACCATGGCGGCCGCGAACGGGCCGTCCTTGGGATTGATGATCGAATGGCCGTAGTAAAGCGGGCAGGTCGCCAGGAGCAGAAGTGCGATCAGTCCGGTGGTCGCGCCGCCGACATGGCGGGCGAGACGCCAGAGCACGGTCAATCCGAGAATGCCGACGATGGCGCCGAGCAGGCGCCGCGTTTCGAACAGATCGAAGGGCGTGGCCCGGTCGAGCACGGCGGCCAGCATGTCGAAGCCGCCGCCATACATGAAGAGATTGACGAAGTGCAGCGCGCGCCGGTCGGTAAATCCGGAGCGGTAATAATCCAGCAGGAGCTGGCCATATTGCGAATGGGTATAGTCGTCCCAGCCGAGCCCGTAGTCGCGGAACGTGAAGGCGAAAATCAAGGCGACCGCCGCGATCGCGGCGGCCGCAATCAGGTCAAGCCAATGCTCCGGCTTTCGCATCGGCGCGCAGTATTGCTTTTCGCGCGGCGCTACCTGGCCGCCTTGTCGAACATCTCCGCAACATAGTCCCAATTGACGAGATGGTCGACGAAGGCCTTGAGATAATCCGGCCGGCGGTTGCGATAATCGATGTAATAGGAGTGTTCCCAGACGTCGCAGCCGAGAATCGGCTGCGCGCCGTGAACGAGCGGGCTCTCGCCATTGGCGGTCTTCATCACGGCGAGCTTGCCGTCCTTGACGGCGAGCCAGCACCAGCCGGAGCCGAACTGCGTCGCGCCGGCCTGGATCAGGTCCTCCTTCATCCTGGCGACCGAGCCGAGATCGCCGACGATCTTTTTTTCCAGAGCGCCGGGAATCCTGTCGCCGCCGCCGCCCGGTTTCATCCATTTCCAGAAATGGATGTGGTTGTAGTGCTGGCCGGCATTGTTGAAGAGGCCGGCATTCTTGCCGAACGATCCCTTGACGACATCCTCCAGGCCCTTGCCCTCCCACTCGGTGCCCTTGAGCAGGTTGTTTCCGTTATTGACGTAGGCGAGGTGATGCTTGTCGTGGTGATATTCGAGCGTCTCACGCGACATGTAGGGCGCGAGCGCGTCATAGGCATAGGGCAGGTCGGGCAGCGAAAAAGACATTGGATTCTCCCGTCACGTATAAAGACCGGCAACGCCCCGCCAGGAGCGGAGTTCCGGGTTCCTTAAGTGTTGGCGCGCCGTGGCGCAATCGCGCGCATGTCGCGGGGCGGGCAACTGTCGCAGGTGCGAGATACCCGCCCGGTCGCTCCCCGCGCGTCAAGGGGGCTAACATAAATCAATATTATATTACCCCGTGCACGCTATTTAATGAACTTGCTTAAAAGCGCGGCAGGCACGACAATTCGATGACTGTGGCGGGCGTGTGAGGGCGTTATGTCATTTGTATTGTTTGTGCTTGCAGCGATTGCCGCTGCGGCCGGCATCATGATGATCGGGTTCGGAGTCCCGATCAACGAATTCAGCTTGGGCAACACGCTCATTATTGCCGGGACGACCGCCTTGACGGGCGGGGCGATCATCGCCGGCCTTGCCATCGTGAGCCGTCAGCTCCGCCGGTTGAGCGAGGTGCTCAATACGCGCCTGGCGCCGCCGGCTGCGGCCTTGCGCCCCGCTGAGCCCGTCGAATT
>WBUW01000279.1 GCA_008933495.1 Pseudorhodoplanes sp. | reverse complement strand
ATTCTGGCGCCGCTGCCGCTGGCCGCCCAGGCGCCAGAATGGCGGCGGCGATGATCATGGAATAGGCAGTGCGCATCGGACATCTCCCGAATGGAACGGACTGGTTAAAGCGCGATTGCGACGGCGGTACGGCGCGCGCGGCGCAACTCACATCCGCTCCGGCCGCCGCACGCTAGCACCCTCTTGCGCTGAAGGCATCAGTCCTCCGTCGTGCTAGAAGCACGCCGCGTTCAATATAACAGGACTCCCATGACGGCTTTTCTCGGTTCACCTTCGCTGATGCCGGTTCTCCTGCTTGCCGGTTCCAACGTCTTCATGACCATCGCCTGGTACGGCCATCTGCGGTTCAAGGGGAGCCCGCTCTGGGGCGTGATCCTGGCAAGCTGGATGATCGCATTGGTGGAATATTGCATGGCGGTGCCGGCCAACCGGTTGGGCAGCGCGGTCTATTCGACCGCCCAGCTCAAGACCATGCAGGAGGTCATCACGCTCCTGGTGTTTGCCGGCTTCTCGGTCGCCTACCTGAAGGAGCCCTTCACCTGGAATTATGCGGTCGGTTTCGTGCTGATCGCGCTCGGCGCATTCTTCGTGTTCCAGAAATGGTGAAACTCATCTGGCCGGCGTCACCCGCAGGATGCGCCCGGCCGGGTTGTCGGTGACAAGCCACAGCGCGCCGTCCGGCCCGGCGCGCACGTCACGAATGCGCTCGCCGAGTTCGTGCAGGATGCGCTCCTCGCGCACCACCTTCTCGCCGTCGAGCTCAAGCCGCACGACGAGCTGGGTGGCAAGCCCGCCGATGAGCAGGTTGCCTTTCCAGCGCGGGAACAGCTCGCCGGTATAGAAGGCCATGCCAGAGGGTGCGATCACCGGCGTCCACTGGATGATCGGCTGCTCCATGCCCTCCTTGTGCGTGCTTTCGTGGATTTTCGCGCCGCTATAATCGATGCCGTAGCCGATCACCGGCCAGCCGTAATTCCTGCCGGCCTGCGGAATATTGATTTCGTCGCCGCCGCGCGGTCCGTGCTCGTGCATCCACAGCTTGCCGCTCACCGGATGCAGCGCGGCGCCCTGCGCATTGCGGTGGCCGTACGACCAGATTTCCGGCCGGGCGCCCTCGCGGTTCACGAACGGATTGTCGGCGGGCACCGAGCCGTCCGGGCGCACGCGCACGATCTTGCCGATATGGTTGGACAAATTCTGCGCCTCGCGAGATTCGCTGCCGTGATCGCCGGTGGTCAGGAACAGGTTGTTGTCGGGGGTCTGCACGATGCGGCAGCCGAAATGCCGGCCGGTGGACGGCGGCCCCTCCTGCCGGAAGATGACGGTCAGGTCTTCCAGCCGCGGCGCTTCGGCGGCGATGAGCCGCGCGCGAGCGAGCGCGGTGCGGGCGCCCCCGCTCATCGGTTCGGCGAAGCAGAAATAGATCGTGGCGTCCTGCGCGAAGCCGCGGTCAGGCACGACATCGAGCAGGCCGCCCTGCCCGCGGGCGGCGATCGGCGGCAGGCCGGTGACCGGCGGCGAAAGCTTGCCGTCGCGGGTGACGATGCGCAGCCGGCCGGGCCGCTCGGTGACCAGCATGCGCCCGTCGGGCAGGAAGGCGAGCGCCCACGGATTGGCCAGGCCGCCGGCGATCGTCTCGACATTCAGGTTGCCGGCGGCCGCGCGAAAGGTCTGCACCTGCGCCGGACCGGCGGCGATCAGCGCGCATCCCGACAGAGCCAGTCCGGCGGCGGCAACGCGTCCCATGCTCGCAGTCTCCCGTCAGCGTCGGCGCCGGCCGGGCCGGCGCGTTTGTCGGCACCGGCGGCATCCGCACCTCAACGGTAGGACCTGGCGGGGCGTTCCGGAAGTCCGGTTCAGTCGCGCTGCGTCGTTTGGTCCGTCCGGCCCGTGACGGCGGCGGTGATCACGCCCATCAGCACGAGCAGCACGCCGAGCATGGCGGCAACCGGCAGCGCGCTCGCGGTTGCCGGGGCGACCAGCCTGGCCAAGGCGTCGGCGCGCGCAATGCCGATCGAGACGGCGGTGGCGGCAATTACGATCGAAATGATCAGCGATGCCGTCATGATGAGCTGGGCGAAGGCAGGGTTGCGCGCCGATGGCACCCGGTTGCGCCGGCGCGGCTGTTCGAACCCGACATCGCCGTTCGGGTCCCGAGAATATCTCCCGGTCATGGTCGCAGGTCTCCGCGAATCGATGTTGGGAGGCATGATCGTCGGGGAAGCGGGCCGCCTTGGGACCGGATCGCGGCGAACCGATTCCGGGACGGCGGCGAATTGATGGCGTTTGGTTAACACACCGTTAACGCGTTCACTCGGCGGCGGCGCTGAGCGCGGACGGATCGAAGTCCATGGCGATATGGCCGGGCTCGGCGGCAACGCGGCCGAGCCAGTCGCACAGCGCCGGGAACGGCGCGAGGTCGAAGTCGCAGTGATGCGCCAGATGGGTGTAGGCGTAGATGGCGATGTCGGCGATCGAATAGCGTTCGCCGGCGAAATAGCGGTTTTCCGACAGGTGGCGGTTCATCACCGCGAGCGCGCGCTGGCCTTCTTCCAGCCAGTCGTCGAGCGCATGGCGCTGCAGGTCGCGGCCGCCCTTGACGAGGCAGAGCCAGAAATACGCCGCCCCGACATTCGGCACGATCGCGTGCTGCTCGAAGAACAGCCATTGCATGATCACGGCGCGCTTGGCCGGGTTGCCGCCGAGCAGGCGGCTGCGCTCGGCCAGAAAACAGAGGATCGCGTTCGACTCGGCAAGGAAGCGTCCGGGCGCGATCTCCAGGAGCGGAATATGGCCGCTCGGATTGCGGGCGAGAAAATCGGGCGTGCGCGTTTCGCCCTTCAGAATGTCGATCTCCACCCGCGTGTACGGGATGCCGAGCTGCGCCAGCGCCAGGCGGACCTTGTAGCAATTGCCCGAGCGCTGCATCGAATAGAGCGTGTACATGCCGGCCATCCTGCAAACCCGGGCATCTCACGATTGCGATGTTATCCCGCGCCGGGCGGACATCAAAGGAAAAGCCGGGCGAGAGCAAGGCGGTGCAATGCAGAAAAGATGATCAATTGCGCGGGCCGTCATGGTTGCGAAAAATCGTTCCGCGCGCGGCCGGTCGCTGACGCACCGGTTCTTCGGGCCCGGCGCTGCGCGTCGTCGCTTGACATCCCGGTGTCATCGGCGCGTGCGCAACTGGAATCATTTGGTTGCGAAAGTGACCAACACCGCCGCCGCGGCGGCGGCGCCTGGCTGGACAAGCGCGGCCATGGCACGGTCGGCCGCGCGGTTCCGGCGTTGCCATCCACCCTCGCGCCGTGACTTCGGCCGGGGGTCCTGCCCCGAGGGGCGCGCCGCGCCGCCATGGGCAGTGCCGGTCGAAACCGGCGCCGGCCGCGCCATCAGCGGGCTTCATAGATGCATCAGGGAATGTCGCTTGCTCCGGCCGCGCGGCGGCATTACCAAAGCGCGCCCAAACCGGAGACGACCATGGCCTTCCTTGCGGACTCGCTCAAGCGCATCAAGCCCTCGGCAACGATCGCCGTGACGGACAAGGCGCGTGCGCTGAAAGCGGCCGGCCGCAACGTCATCGGACTGGGGGCGGGCGAGCCCGACTTCGATACGCCCGCCAACATCAAGCTCGCCGCCATCAGGGCGATCGAGAGCGGGCGCGCCTCCAAATACACCAATGTCGACGGCATTCCGGAATTGAAGGCTGCGATCGCCGCCAAGTTCAAGCGCGAGAACGGGCTCGACTACAAGCCGTCGCAGGTCTCGGTCAGCACCGGCGGCAAGCAGGTGCTCTACAACGCGCTGATGGCGACGATCAATCCCGGCGACGAGGTGATCATCCCGGCGCCGTATTGGGTGAGCTATCCGGAAATGGTGCTGCTGGCGGGCGGTGAGCCGGTGGCGGTGGAATGCTCGATGCAGTCCGGCTTCAAGCTCAAGCCCGAACAGCTCGAACGCGCGATCACGCCGAAGACCAAGTGGATCATCTTCAACTCGCCGTCGAACCCGACCGGCGCCGCCTATACCCGCGCCGAGCTGAAGGCGATCACCGACGTGCTGGTGAAGCATCCGCATGTCTGGGTGATGACCGACGATATGTACGAGCATCTGGTTTACGACGACTTCGTGTTCACCACGCCGGCGCAGGTCGAGCCCAAGCTCTATGAGCGCACGCTGACGGTGAACGGCGTCTCCAAGGCCTATTGCATGACCGGCTGGCGCATCGGCTATGCCGGCGGCCCCGAGCACCTGATCAAGGCGATGGCGATGATCCAGTCGCAATCGACTTCCAATCCTGCCGCGGTGTCGCAATGGGCGTCGGTGGAGGCGCTCGAAGGCCCGCAGGATTTCATCGCCGCGCACAACAAGATTTTCAAGGAACGCCGCGACCTCGCGGTCTCCATGCTCAACCAGGCGAACGGCATCAGGTGCCCGACGCCGGAGGGCGCCTTCTATGTCTATCCGTCCTGTGCCGGGACGATCGGCAGGACCGCGCCGTCGGGCAAGACGATCGAGACCGACCAGGACTTCGTGACCGAGCTGCTCGAAGCCGAGGGGGTGGCGGTGGTGCAGGGCACGGCATTCGGTCTGGGGCCGGCGTTCCGGATTTCCTATGCCACGCGCACCGAAGATCTTGAGGAAGCCTGCCGCCGCATCCAGCGTTTCTGCGGCAATCTCAAGTAGCGGCCAAGTAGCGGCCAAGTAGCGGCCAAGTAGCGGCCAAGTAGCGGCCAAGTAGCGGCCAAGTAGCGGCCAAGTAGCGGCCAAGTAGCGGCCAAGTAGCGGCCAAGTAGCGGCCAAGTAGCGGCCAAGTGG
>WBUW01000278.1 GCA_008933495.1 Pseudorhodoplanes sp. | reverse complement strand
CGACCGGCGGCTCGTGGAACCGGCCTTGCTGACGGAGGGCGAGATCGCATGGCTCGATGGCTACCATGCGCGCGTTGCAGAGACGATTGCGCCGCTGGTTGATAAGCAGACGGAAGCCTGGCTGCGCGCAATGACGCAGCCACTGCTCTGATTTCATTGGACCTATCGTGGACGCACCGTTACCGAAGCCGCCGGCAGAGATCGCGCCCCTGCGCATGAGCACGGGCGTGCTGCTCGCGCTCTTGATGGCGATGACCGCGGTCGGGCCGCTGGCGCTCAACATCCTGGTGCCGGCCACTCCCGGCCTTGTGGCGACGCTCAACACCGACCCGGCGACGGTGCAGCTCACCGTCTCGCTCTATCTGCTCGGGCTTGCGGTGTCACAGCTCGCGCTCGGGCCGCTCTCCGACCGTTTTGGTCGCCGGCCGGTGGTGATCGCGGGATTGCTGCTGACGGTGGTCACGAGCTTTGCCGCGCTCTTTGCCTCCAGCATCACCGGACTGATCGTGGCGCGCGCGTTCCAGTCCTTCGGCGCCTCGACCGGAATCGTGATCGGGCGCGCCATCATCCGCGATCTCTACGACCGCGAACGCGCTGCCTCCATGATCGGCTGGGTCGCCACCATGATGGTCGTCGCACCGATGGTCTCCCCGCTGATCGGCGGATTGCTCGACACCGCCTTCGGCTGGGAAATGACCTTCGTCTTTGTCGGCGTCTGGGCGCTGCTGGTGCTGATCTGGACCTACGTGAAACTGCCGGAGACGCGGCCCGATCATGTCACCGGCGGCGGCCCATCTTATCTCGCGAGCGAAGCGCGCACGCTGCTGACAAGCCCCGCCTTCAACGGCTATGTGCTGGCGGCGGCGCTGGGCTCGGCCACGTTTTTTGCCTTTCTCGGCGGTGCGCCGCACGTGACCATCGGACTGATGAACGAGTCGTCGGCGGCCTACGGCGCCTGGTTCATCATCACCGCCTTAGGCTACATGATGGGCAATCTCGCCGCCGCGAAACTGTCGCAGCGCCTCGGCGTCGATGCGATGATCCGCACCGGCCTCGGCTTCGAACTGTTCGGCGCGGTGCTGACGATTGCAATCGTCTGGCTGTTTCCGCTCGGCGGCCCGGCGACGATCTTCCCCCCGCAATTCTTCATCTCTTTCGGCAACGGCCTGCTGCTGCCGAACAGCATCGCCGGCGCGGTCAGCATCCGCCCGCAGGCGGCGGGCACCGCCTCCGGCCTGGTCGGATTTACGCAGATGGCGGTGGGTGCGATAGCAGCGCAGATGACGAGCTGGATCGTGTCGCTGTCGCTGACCGCGATGCCGATGGCGGTGACGATCCTGCTGTTCGCGGTCGCGGCGATGAGCGGATATGCGTGGCTGATGCGGCGGGCCTAGCTATCCCTCCTCCGAAAGGGCAGAGTTCACCCGATCAGTTTCAGCCATTCCTCTTCGCTGATCACCTTCACGCCGTGCTTCTTGGCGTCGGTGAGCTTGGAGCCGGCGCCCGGCCCTGCCACCACAAGATCGGTCTTTTTCGACACCGAGCCCGACACTTTGGCGCCCAGCCGCTCGGCCATGGCCTTGGCCTCGTCGCGGGTCATTTTCTCAAGCGCGCCGGTGAACACCACCGTCTTGCCGGCGATCGCGGTGTCCCGCTTCGGCTTCTCGGCGTCCAGGATGGTCACTTCCTTCGTGAGCCGCTCGACGATCCCGCGATTGTGGCTCTCCGAGAAATAGGCGGCGATGGCCTGTATGACGGTGTCGCCGATCTGGTCGAGCGCATCCATCTCGGCAATCGCGTCCTGATCGCCCTTGGTCACCGCCAGGCAGGCATCGTGAAACGCCTCCCACGAGCCGTAGCCGCGCGCCAGCGCCAACGCCGTGGTGTCGCCGACATGGCGGATGCCGAGCGCAAAGATGAAGCGGTCGAGCGCAATCCTGCGCCGTTCCTCGATCGCCGCGAACAGGTTGCGGACCGAGGTTTCGCCATAGCCTTCCTGGTCCTCCAGCTTGATCTTCCTGTTGCGTTCGGCGAGCGTGAAAATGTCGGCCGGCTCCTTCACCCATCCCCGTTCGAAGAAGAACTCGATCTGCTTTTCGCCCAGCCCCTCGATGTCGAAGGCGCGGCGCGCGGCGAACAGCTTGAGATGCTCGATCTTCTGGAACGGACAGGCGAACTCGCCGGTGCAGCGGGCACGCGCGCCTTCCTCGCCGGTAGCGGTCTCCTCGCGCACCACGTCGGTGTGCAAGGGGCACGGGCATTTCGTCGGAAAGTGATAGGGCTTAGCGCTCCTGGGCCGCTTGTCGATGACCACATCGACCACCTGCGGAATGACGTCGCCGGCGCGCTGAATGATCACGGTATCGCCGATGCGGATGTCGCGACCCTCGCGCAGCACTTCGCCGCCGCCGCCGACGCCCTTGATGTAATCCTCATTGTGCAGCGTGACGTTCTGCACGATGACGCCGCCGACGCCGACCGGCTCCAGTTTTCCGACCGGCGTGAGCGCGCCGGTGCGGCCGACCTGGATTTCGATGTCCTTGAGCACGGTCATGGCACGCTCGGCCGGAAACTTGTGCGCCACCGCCCAGCGCGGCGAGCGTGAGACGAAACCGAGGCGCTCCTGCCAGTCGATGCGGTCGACCTTGTAGACCACGCCGTCGATGTCGTAGTCGAGCTCGGCACGCTCCTCCTCGGTCTTGCGGTGAAAGGCGATGAGCTCTTCGACCGAGTGACGGAGCCTGGTGAGCGGATTGGTCCTGAATCCGCAAGTCTCGAACCACGCGATCATGGCGGACTGGGTCTTGGCGGGCATCTCGCTCATCTCGCCCCAGCCATAGGCGAAGAAGCCGAGCGGACGCGCGGCGGTGATTTTCGGATCCTTTTGCCGCAAGGAGCCGGCGGCGGAATTGCGCGGATTGGCGAACACCTGCTCGCCGGCCGCCTTCTGCCGCTCGTTGAGCGCGAGGAACGCGTGCTTGGTCATGTAGACCTCGCCGCGCACCTCGCAGACCGTCGGCACATGGCGGCCTCTGAGCTTGTGCGGCACGTCGTGCAGGGTGCGGATATTGGCGGTGACATCCTCACCCTCGGCGCCGTCGCCGCGCGTCGCCGCCGTCACCAGTTCACCGTCCTCGTAGCGCAGCGACATCGACAGGCCGTCGATCTTCGGCTCGGCGGTGAAGTCGATCTTCGCATCTTCGCCGAGCTTGAGGAAACGGCCGATGCGGGCGGCGAAATCGAGCACGTCCTGTTCGGCGAAGGCGTTGTCGAGCGAAAGCATCGGTACCGCATGTCGCACCTTCCTGAAGCGCCCGGTGGGCGCCGCGCCGACGTGCCTGGACGGCGAATCCTCACGGATCAGTTCCGGGAAACGCGCTTCGATCGCGTCGTTGCGGTGGCGCAGCGCATCATATTCGGCGTCCGAGACGGTCGGCTTGTCTTCCTGGTAATAGCGCCGGTCATGCTCGGCGATCAGTTTGGCGAGCCGCTTGAGCTCCGCCGCCGCCTGCGCTTGCGTGAGCTTGTCGGTGTCGATCAGATTGGCGAGCTTGGTGGCCATACGAATATTGTCATTCCGGAGCGCGGGCGAAGCCCGCGAACCCGGAATCCGGCCGCGGACGGAAGCGGTTATTATGTTTTATGTGTATCTCATGGCAAGCCGCAAACAGGGGAGGCCTTATCCGGGCGTGATACGGGATCTTGTGCGTCAAACTTACCGGCACAAGGAAAAGCCCACGCCGGGATTCACATCGCGCCACGACGTCAACCGGCTGGTGCGGTTCGAATGCCATGACGATGTGACAGCGGCAATCGCGCGCGAGAAAGCGATGAAGAAATGGCGCCGCGCCCGGAAGATCGATCTGATCGAAGGTACCAACCCGGATTGGAAAGACCGTTATCTGCAAATCGCCGGCTGAATCGGCATCTGGACTCCGGGTTTGCGGGCTTCGCCGCGAACCCGGAACCCCGATGAACGGGAGGCGTAGCCGCCAGTTTCTATCGTCACCCCGCAGCCGCCCGGATCAGGCGCTCGGCCGCCGCGCGCGCCTCATCGGTGATTTCGGCGCCGGCCAGCATGCGGGCGATTTCTTCGCGGCGCTTGTCGGCGGCCACTTCGATCACCCGCGTCGCCACCCGCTTGCCGCGGTCGAGCGCATCCTTGGCGATCAGGTAATGGCGACCGGCGCGCGCGGCGACCTGCGGCGCATGGGTGACGGCGATGGCCTGCACCCGGTCGGCAAGACGGGCGAGCCGCACCCCGATGGCGTCGGCGACCGCCCCGCCGACGCCGGTGTCGATCTCGTCGAAAACCAGCGTCGGCGCCGAACCGCGGTCGGCCAGCACCACTTTCAGCGCCAGCAGGAAGCGCGCAAGCTCGCCGCCCGAGGCCACTTTCATCAGCGGGCCGGGACGGGTGCCGGGATTGGTCTGCACCCAGAATTCGACGCGGTCGATGCCGTTCGGCCCGGCGGCGGCCGGATCGGTATCGATGTGGGTGGAGAATTCGGCGCGTTCGAGCTTGAGCGGCTTGATCTCGGCATTGACCGCCTTGTCGAGGTCGGCGGCCGCCTTCCTGCGCGCGGCCGACAGTTTCTCGGCGGCGGCGCGATAGCGGGTCTCGGCCTCGGCGGCAGCGTTTTCGAGCTGCGAAAGACACTCGGCGCCGGCATCGATCAGCGCCAGGTCTGCGGCATATTTTTTTGCGAGCGCGGCCGGCCGCAAATTCAATTCGGCGGTCGACAACCTGGCCGCGCGCAAGGCGAACAGGCGCTCCTCGATGCGTTCGAGCTCGGCCGGATCGTAATTCGCCGCCTGCAGGGC
>WBUW01000277.1 GCA_008933495.1 Pseudorhodoplanes sp. | reverse complement strand
CGTGCCGTAGAGCGCGGTCGCAATCGTCTCGCGCTCTTCGGAGAATGGCGGATAGCTCGCGATCAATTGCTCGATCTCGGCGAGCAGAGCCGAGCCGCCCGCCTCGATCGCCGGCCGGCCGACCGCCGGACAACAGAAAATGCCCTCGCTCTTGTCCTGCACCAGAACAGCGCGAAACGGTGCCGGGACCGAGACCCGGCCCTTGGCGTCCAGTCGCAGAACGAATTGCGAGACGAACCGGTCCATATGCCCTCGGTGACAGCCTGCCGAGCCGGTTTGGGATTAAATGGGCTATCATGGGATGATATGGGCGTCAATGGAACCGTGCGCCCCGGCCGGATCGGTCCGGCGGAACGCCCGCTGCCGCCATTCAGCGCGCTTAATTTTAAGAAAGCGTTGACCAACGCCCCCCGATCGCGGGCGGGTGGTTGCCTGCTCCGGCGGGAACCGCACGGACAGGCGAGCATGGCGCCGCGGTCCGGTTCCCTGTGTCCTCTCTTGGAACGATCGCCGCGGCCGGCCGTTGACCAGCCAGCGTGTCGCAACGCGGCCGACGCGCCTGATTTCACGACGATGCAAGGAGGCACAAATGCTCAAGCAACTCATGCTCTCGACGGCTCTCACCGCACTTGTCGCCGGTGGCGCCGTGGCGCAGAGCGCCAACCCGGCCATGCCGAAGCAGGAGTCGCAGATGCAGTCGACGACCGGCGCCAACACCGCCGGCTCCGGCCAGTTCATCGCGTCCCAGGCTGCCGACCAGTGGCTGGCGTCGAATTTCGAAGGCACCGACGTGCTCGGTCCCAACGACGAGAAGATCGGCGACGTGAACGACGTGCTGTTCAGCAAGGACGGCCAGATCGTCGCCTATGTGGTCGGCATCGGCGGCTTCCTCGGGATCGGAGAGAAGAACGTGGCGCTCGCCCCGTCTTCGTTCCAGGCCATCCCGGGCTCCAGCGCCGATAACTGGAAGCTGCGGCTGAGCATGACGAAGGACCAGTTGCTGCAGGCGCGGGCATTCGAGACGCAGAGAGAAAAGGAAGCCAATGCGCGCCGGGCCACGACCGGCTCGGGCGCCGTGACGGCACCGCGCCCGACGATGCCGCCGGCCTCGACCAACCGCTGACAACGCCGTCACCGCGCGGCCGAGGCGCGGCCCGGACCCCTGGGGTCCGGGCCGTTTCGCGTCTTAACTTGCGCGGCAAATTCGGGCATGAAGCACACCATGCCGTCCGACGACACGCCATTTGCTCCCGACTCCTCGCTTGTGTGCGCGGTGCGCCCCTCGCCCAATCACGGCGAGCGGGCAGCCGGGCGCCGGCCCGACATGATCGTGCTTCACTATACCGGCATGCCGGATGCCGACCGCGCGCTCGAGCGGCTGTGTTCGCCCGACAGCCAGGTATCGGCGCACTATTTCGTCTACGAGGACGGACGCATCGTGCAGATGGTGCCGGAAAACCGCCGGGCCTGGCACGCGGGCGAGAGCTGTTGGGCGGAGGAAACCGACATCAATTCCTGCTCGATCGGCATCGAAATCGCCAATCCCGGTCACGACCACAAATACCCCGACTTTCCGCAACGCCAGATCGCCGCGGTCACCGCGCTCTGCCGCGGCATCATCGCGCGCTGGCAAATCCCGCCCGAGCGCGTGCTCGGCCATTCCGACGTCGCCGCCGCCCGCAAGAAGGATCCGGGCGAGAAATTTCCCTGGCGCACGCTTTACTGGTCCGGGGTCGGGCACTGGATCGAGCCGGTCCCGGTCGTGCCGGGCCCGAACTTCGCGCTCGGTGACCGCGGCGACGTCATTGCCAGCCTGCAGCAGGTGATGGCGGCTTATGGTTATCGCGTCTCGACGGCGGGCGAATTCGACGAGGTCACCCGCGATGCGGTCACCGCTTTCCAGCGCCATTTCCGGCCCGCGCAGATCGACGGGATCGTCGATTCCTCGACCCTGATGACCTTGCAGGCGCTGAGCGACTCCCTGCCCCACCACGCCCGCAAGCCCTCGCTCATCGCCGCCGCGGACACGATTTGGTCTTGACGCGCCCGCCCCACATTCCCATTGCTATGGCGTCAGTCGGCCGGACGGCCGCTCCGGCAAGGCCCGAAAGGACGCCGGGGAGGAAAGTCCGGGCTCCACGGACAAACGGTGCCGGATAACGTCCGGCGGAAGATGGTTCGCGTAAGCGGACCGGCTTCCAGGGACAGTGCAACAGAGAGCAGACCGCCGCGGCTTTCGCCACGGCAAGGGTGAAAGGGTGCGGTAAGAGCGCACCGCGTCGGCGGCAACGCCGGCGGCACGGCAAACCCCACCGGGAGCAAAACCGAATAGGAACGGCGTGGCGCGCAAGCGCCGGATCGGTCCGGATCAGCCGTTCGGGTAGGTTGCTTCAGGCGCCGGGCAACCGGCGTCGCAGAGGAATGGCCGTCACGTCCGGTCCGCACGCGGATCGGGCCATACAGAACCCGGCTTACAGGCTGGCTGATACATAACGATGGACGTCTTGCGACGCACAGCGTGACCATGAGGGCCCGGTGGATGCATCCGCCGGGCCCTCGCCCGTTTCGGCGCTCCGGGGTCGTCCGGCCACCGCCGTCTTTCGCCGGCGGCCCGCGAACGGCCTGGCGCCCGCGCCCGTCGCCGGAGATTTCGCGGCGCGGTCGTCGCCGGATTGCCCGCGCGGTTATCGAAAGAATCCTGCGGCCGATGCGGTCAATCCCCGCATCGATTCCGCGCGCGTCCGGCGCGGGGCTACGCAAAATCAGAGCATGATTCCGAAAAGCGCGGCGCGGCTTTCGGAAAAGATCATGCCCAAACAAGAAGTTAAAGCGAGATGATGATGCGAGGAAAAGTCATCCCGCTTTAGGTACACTGGCGATAATCCGATTCTCAACTGGCCGCCGTGCGCGGCGCAGGCGCGGACGGCTCCGTTCCAGGCGAATCCCGGCAGCCCACCCATTGCATGGCTTCTTCCCGTACGAATTTCGGCTTCGTTCTCGGATTCCTCGGCGTGTGCATTTTCGCGGGCTCGTTGCCGGCGACCCGGCTCGCGGTCGAATTCATCCATCCCTGGTTCGTGACGGCCGCACGCGCCGCGCTTGCCGGGGTGTGTGCGCTGGCGGTTCTCGCCGTCCTGCGCCGTCCGCTCCCGCCCAAGGATGCCTGGCCGGGAATCGTGATCATCGCACTCGGCGTCGTGTTCGGCTTTCCGTTCTTCTCGGCGCTGGCGATGGAGAACGTGCCGGCCTCGCACGGAGCGGTGGTGCTCGGCGTGCTGCCGCTTGCCACTGCAGCGGCCGCGGTGGTGATGGCACATGAACGGCCGGGCTGGCGATTCTGGATCGCCGGGCTGGCCGGCGCTGCCCTCGTGATGTTTTTCGCGCTCCGCCGGAACGGCGGCCTGAATGAATTTGCGGGCTTAAGCGAAGGCGACGCCCAGCTCGTCCTGGCGATCATTTCGGCCGCCATCGCCTATGCCGCCTCCGGCGCGCTGACGCGCACCATGCCCGGCTGGGAGGTGATCAGTTGGACGCTCGTACTGTCGCTGCCTTTTTCGCTGCTTGCCTGCTGGCTGCTCCTGCCGGCCGACCTGCCGACGATCCCCGCGAGCGCCTGGTCGGGCCTGATCTATTCGGCGCTCATGGCGCAGTGGATGGGTTTCTTCTTCTGGAATGCCGGGCTTGCGCTCGGCGGCATCAGCCGCGTCTCGCAGGTTCAGCTCGTGCAGCCGTTCGTCACGGTCGGGCTGGCGGCCATGGTCAACCGCGAAACGATCGGCCTCGATACCATCTTGTTCGCAATCGCCGTCGTGACCACGGTCGCGGTTGCGACGCGGACGCGGGTTGCGCGCGCCTGAGGCGTTCGATTTCCTCGACGGGCGCTGTCAGCGCACATCCAGCATCGTCGAGGGCAGCCAGAGCGCAATCTGCGGGAAGATCGTGATCAGCGCGACGGCAATGCACATCAGCACGAACAGCGGCCAGGCATACCCGGCCACGGCAAACAGGTTGCGGCCGGTCATGCCTTGTAGGACATAAAGGTTGAAGCCGACAGGCGGCGTGATCTGCGCCATTTCCACGACCAGGACGAGATAGATTCCGAACCAGATCAGATCGTAACCGGCACGCTCGACCAGCGGGATGATGATCGCCGTCGTCAGCACGACCATTGAGATGCCGTCCAGAAAGCAGCCCAGAATGATGAAGAAGACGGTCAGCGCGGTGAGCAATTGCCAGTTCGACAGATTGAGCGTCGAAATCCATTCCGCCAGCGCGCGCGGAATTCCGGTGAAGCCCATCGCCGCGGTGAGATAGGCCGCGCCGGCAAGGATGAAGGCGATCATGCAGCTTGTCTTGGTTGCGCCGAGGAGCGCGTCGGTGAAATTCTGCCGCGTGAGCGTCCCCGACCGCCATGACAGGACCAGCGCCAGGAAGACGCCCACCACCGCCGCCTCGGTCGCGGAGGCAAGGCCACCATAGATCGACCCGATCACGCCGGCGATCAGAAGGATAACCGGGATGAGACGGCGGGTGGCGACGATGCGGTTGGCAAAGCTCGTCGCCGGTTCGGGCGGCGGCATGCGGTCGCGGTTGAGCAGCGCCCATATGACAATGAAACCCATGAACAGAAGCGCCAGCATGGCGCCGGGCAGCACGCCGGCAATGAACAGCCGCGCGATCGACTGGTCGGTCGCCGTTGCGTACACGATCATGATGATCGAGGGCGGTATCAGCAGGCCGAGCGTCCCCGAGCCGGCCAAGGTGCCGATCGCTATTCTTTCGCTGTAACCGCGCTTGAGCAGCTCGGGCAGCGAGATGCGCCCGATGGTG
>WBUW01000276.1 GCA_008933495.1 Pseudorhodoplanes sp. | reverse complement strand
CAATCCGGCGGCTATTCCCTCATTTGGCGGGCGACCATGGTGCTCTTGGGTGCTATCCGCAGCCGCTATCTCGCCCTTGTCTTCCGACGCGGCCCGATATCCTCGTTGACAAGCACGGGGATGCTTCATTATATAATAAATAAAACGCTCGTTCGTTTTGTTAGGCCGCGCAAAAAGGGGCTGACCGAACTGCCTTTTTGCGAGTGCCGTACCGGCTCGCGTGCGGAGACGGACGTCCGGCGATGCGCCGGACCGGAATTAGAAGAAGTCGGTTCGTGGAATCAGCAAGTGGAGAGGGAGGAAGACATGCGAATGCGTTATTCGATGATTGGCGTTCTTCTGGCCATTATTTTCTTGGCGGCTCCGGTTCAGGCGAGAACCATCAAGATAGGTTTGATTCTGCCATTCTCCGGGCCGAACGCGGACCTGGGCGATCAAATGGATCGCGCTGTCCGGCTCTATCTGAAAACCCACCCCAAGATTCCCGGGGGGCACACGATCGAAATCATCAGGCGTGACGCCACCGGCCCGAAGCCCGATATTGCCAAGCGCCTGGCACAAGAATTAGTGATTCGAGATAAGGTCGATATCCTGGCCGGCGTGGTCTACTCGAACAACGCCCTCGCCATAATCGACGTCGTCAACGAGGCAAAAGTACCCTTGATGATCATGAACGCAGCTTCGAGCATGATCACAACGCGGTCGCCTTATGTGGCCCGTACATCGCTCACAATGTGGCAGGTTGCCTATCCTCTGGGTGGATTGGCGTTCAAAGAATTTGGTATCAAGAACGCCGCTGTCGCCTATGCAAACTACGCTTCCGGTATAGATGCAGTGGAGGCGTTCAAAGCCAGCTTCACTGCGGCTGGCGGCAAGATTGTCCTCGACGTTCCTTTCCCATTCCCAAATATACCTGATTTCACTCCCTTCTTGCAGCGCATCAAGGACACGAAGCCCGATGGCCTCTACGTGTTCGTGCCCACTGGCAAGTATTCGAGTGCGTTCTTCACAACGTTGCATACACTCGGTCTCCGCGAAGCCGGGATCAAACTCCTGGCCGACGGCGACATTACCGACGAAAATGAACTGCGCAATCTGGGAGATTCTGCTCTGGGTATGATTACCTTGTGGCACTACTCTGCGGGCTCCGACCGTGCAGCGAATCTGGCCTTCGTCGCCGAATGGAAAAAGGCCTATGGTGCCGATTCATTGCCTGGCTTCCTGGCCGTGGGCGCGTGGGACGGCATGGATGCCATCTACCATGCGATCGACAAGACCAACGGGGCAATGGGGGCGGAAGCCACCGTTGCCGCATGGAAAACCTGGAAGTCCAATAGTCCGCGTGGACCGGTTTATATCGATCCGGAAACCAGGGACATCGTGCAGAACATGTATCTTCGCGAAACGAAAAAGATTGGCGGCAAGCTGATTAATGTCGAGTACCGGACATATGAGGCGATTAAGGACCCGTGGAAAGAATTAAACAAAAAGAAATGAACCTTCGGCGGGATTGATTCCATTAGCGTGCCGGCCATGGTGGGCGTGGTGTGCGGATGTAAAATCGGTCCCGCCGACAAAACACTCAGGGTGCTCAGCGCAGGATGGGCGCTTCCATCATGCCCGCGATCATAGAACTGCAGGATTTTCCGAGCCTTTTGAAACCGGGAATGACGGTATTTGTCCAAGGTGCTGCTTCAGAACCCACGGATCTGTTGTCAGCACTCGGTCATTCGGGCAGGGCCTTTCATGGAGTCCACTTCACCGGGGTGTTCTTGCCTGGCGTAAATAAACTCGACTTGGCGTCATTAGGCGCAGGAGCGTCGGCAACGTACTTTTTTGTCACTCCTGAGAACACGGGCTCGGTAGCGACCGGACAGGCCCGCTTCGTGCCCCTGCATTACTCGCGGATTCCGCGCTACTTTCGCGAAATGGCGGCAATAGACATAGCGCTAATTCAGGTCGCGCCTCCTGACGAACGAGGGCAATGCAGCCTCGGGGTTTCGGTGGATTTCGTTCCCGGCATCTTGGAGAGAGCCGGTCGGGTAGTCGCTGAGATCAATCAGTCGATGCCGTCGCCACCAGGTAGTCCAACAATCCCTTTTGATCGTATCGATATCGCCGTTCGCACTGATCACCCGCTGCTTTCCTATCGGCAGTCCGATGCGTCTGCAGAAGTTACTGTTGTCGGCACCGCCGTCGCCGCTTTGATCGACGACGGAGACGTCATAGAAACCGGAATCGGCAAGGTGCCGACGGCGGTCTTGCAGGCCCTTGGCGGAAAACGGGATCTCGGTATCCACTCCGGGATGATTTCCGATCCCGTTATCGAGCTTATGGAATCTGGTGTCGTTACCGGGGCGCGCAAATCTATCGACCAAGGCAAGGTCGTCACCGGCATCGCTTTGGGAACTGATCGCCTGTTTAATTTCGTGCGCCATCATCCCGACATCCTATTCCGGCCCGTCGACTATACCCACAGCGTGGCCGTGCTGGCTCAAATCGATAACTTTGTCGCCATAAACTCGGCTATTGAAGTCGACCTCTTTGGCCAGGTTAATGGCGAAACCTTGAACGGTCGCCAAGTTAGCGGCGTCGGCGGCCTCGTCGATTTCATGCGCGGCGCACGAGAATCCTCCGGCGGTCGTTCCATCATCGCCCTCACCGCTACGGGAAAAGGCGGCGAGATTTCGCGCATCGTTCCGGCGCTGAAGCCGGGTCAGACGACAACCACGCTCCGGGTTGACGTGGACTTTGTGGTCACGGAACATGGAACCGCAGACCTGAGGTACAAGTCAGTAGACGAACGGGCCGCCGCGCTGATGGGGGTCGCCGCACCGCGGTTTCGCCAGATGCTGGAAGAGGCCTGGGGGCCTCTGCGGAGAGCGCACCTTGGCCATTGACCGAATCTGCTTCGACTTTCGTACCGGACGGATTAGGACCCCCGACGGATTCCGTGGATTCCGTGATTGACAAGACTTCAAAATACACTTGTACGTTTTCTTAAACGACAAGTTGGAATTGGGGCGCCCTCGCCCCAGTGGAAAAACAAGGATGACTTCCATTATGAAACGTCCCCAACCGGCGCGTAAACTGAGGACGAATTCTGATGTCTATGACAGCGACATTGATGACACGAATAAGTATAAAAAGGGCATTGAGACGAGAGACCATATTTTCTCTAAGGCGATAGACTTGTTTTATGAGAAAGGTTTCGCCGACACCTCGATAAGGCAACTTATCAGCAAGGTCGGTAAAAGCAGTTCCGTTATCTACAATCACTTCGCGGACAAGGAGGAAATTCTTTTCATAATCACCCGCCGCACCGGAGAAAAAACACTGGGCATGCTGGCCGAAATAAAGCGGCACAATAGCGATCCGGAAGCCTGCTTGAGGGCAATGATAACCGCGATGCTTCATCTGGTATCACATCCAAGCATGGTGAAGGAAATCGCGATTTTCCGCAATGAGGCGCATTATCTTCCGACCAAGAAGCGGAACGTCATCAACCGGCAACACCTGGCGATTGTCCACGAATTCGAAGATGTGCTGACGCAAATTGCCAAGAAAAGGGGGCGAAGGAGCGTAAACAACAAGGTCGCGGCCTTCAGCATATTGGCGACGATAAACTGGTTTTACGTTTGGTATCGCAAAGATGGAAAGATGCCGCGTGACGAGATTTGCAACGAGATCCTGCAGTTTATTTTTCATGGCTTGGATTGATCGTGAGCGGTTTCGCCCTGAAGCCTTTTCGCAATGAGCGCGTGCGATGACTGACAACGTTATTCTGAAAGAAATAGACGGCTATGTGGCCGTGCTGACGTTGAACAGGCCGAATGAAATGAACGCGCTGAACTGCGAATTGATGGTGGCAATAAGGCATGAAATCGAGGCATGCGATCGGGAGCAAGAGATTCGCGCGGTGGTTCTGACCGGGGCGGGCGAAAGGGCCTTTTGTGCCGGCGTGGATCTGAAGGAACGCGCCGCGATGACCGAACAAGAGGTGATGGAGAGCCGGCGAGTCGCGGTGAAGCCCTGCTATGATATCTTCCGCGTTATCTCGACGCCGGTTATTGCCGCCGTAAATGGTGTTGCCATGGGCGGGGGAGCGGAACTGGCTTTGGCCTGTGATATCCGGCTGGCCACCCCCAACGCCCGCTTTGCTCATCCCGAGATACGCTGGGGCATGATTCCCGCCGCCGGTGCTCACCAGCGCCTTCGCAACCTTGTCAGCTTGGGTGTTGCCAAGGAAATCATGTTGACCGGCCGAAGTCTTGAGGCCGACGAGGCGCACCGACTAGGTATTTACAATCACATTTATGAATCGCAGAGGCTTCTTCCCGAGGCTCTGGCCATGGCCCGCGTCATTGCCGCCCATCACCCCCTGGCAGTTCGTAAATCAAAACGCGTTCTGGATGACTGGGCCTATAGCGATGCCGCTTTCGAGGCAGAGTATGAAGCCTCCAAGGCCTGTTACCAGGAAGGCGGTGCCTTGGCCGGTCCAAAGTCCTTCAAGCGGGATGGGAAGACATCATAATCCCGAGCCGATGGTCCGTTGGATCAAGAAGCCCCTTCGAGGGCTTGTCGGCAAGACAGGAAATGCCTGCTTCAATTTCGTCCTGAGAGGTGCACCAATATGATTTCCTCGTCCCATCGACCAAAAGAGGCAGCGGGCAAGCGCACCCCCTTGATTGACGGCATTGAGAAAGTCACCGGCCGCGCCAAATACACCGCCGATCTGGAGACTGGCGAAGCTCTTGTCGGCCGTATTTTGAGGAGTCGCTGGTCACACGCCAATATTTTGTCTGTCGATACCAGCAAGGCTCGCGCCTTGCCCGGCGTTG
>WBUW01000275.1 GCA_008933495.1 Pseudorhodoplanes sp. | reverse complement strand
GGAATGGGCTCCGGCGGTTACAAGCCGTTCGGCAGCGACAACGGAAACAAGGGATAACGTGGCAAAGTCAGGGAAGGGCGGGGGACGCGGTTCGAAATCCAAGTCGAAATCCAAGTCGAAGGCCAAGTCGAAGGCCAAGCCGTCCAAGCATGCCGAGCCAAAATCCTCAAGCAGCCGGGCCGCGCAAAGCACGCGCGCGGCCCGTGCAATGCCCCCGGCGTCCGGGGGTAGCGTTTTCTCGCGCCTGAGCGAGGCCTTTGCGACTGTTTTCGGGTTCGGTCCGAAATCCGGCGGAACCGAAGGCAGTGCAGGGTCGCGCGCGCGCGGGAAGTCGGCGTCGTCCCAAGGGCGTTCATGAGGCGTTCGAAATCGGGGGTGACGCGATCCGGTCAGGGGCGGCGCAGGGCGGTACGTTCAAAAAAGAAGACGGCCGCCCTGCGCCCCCAAACTGCCGGTACGAAGACGTCGCGCCCGAAGACTTCGCGTTCCAAGCCGGCGCGCCGGCCGGCCATTCGCGCCATCGCGATCACGCGCCGCATGGGTCCGCGCTATCGCGAGATTCTCACCCGCGAGGCGCTGCAATTCCTCGCCGCGTTGCACCACGCCTTCGAGCCGCGGCGCAGGCGCCTGCTTGCCGACCGCGCCGCGCGCCAGAAGCGGTTCGACGCCGGCGAACTGCCCGATTTCCTGCCCGGGACGCAGGCAATCCGCGCGCGCGACTGGAGGATTGCGCCGATCCCGGCCGATCTAGGCGACCGGCGCGTGGAAATTACCGGGCCGGTCGACCGCAGGATGGTGGTCAATGCGCTCAATTCCGGCGCCAACATCTACATGGCCGATTTCGAGGACGCCAATGCGCCGACCTGGGCCAACAATATCGAGGGCCAGATCAACCTGAAGGACCGCTGGGCCGGGCGGCTCGATTTCACCGACAAGGCGAGCGGAAAGCGCTACGCGCTCGGCCAGAGGCCCGCCGTCCTTGTCGTACGCCCGCGCGGCTGGCACCTCCCGGAAAAGCACTTGACGGTCGACGGCCGGCCGATATCGGGCGCGCTGTTCGATTTCGGCCTGTATTTTTTCCACAATGCCAGGGCGGCGATCGCCCAGGGCAGCGGCCCCTATTTCTACCTGCCCAAGCTCGAGACGCACCAGGAAGCGCGCCTGTGGAACGACGTTTTCGTGTTCGCACAGGAGCGGCTCGGCATTCCCCAGGGTACGATCAAGGCCACCGTCCTGATCGAGACGCTGCCGGCCGCCTTCGAGATGGACGAAATTCTCTGGGAGCTGCGCGATCACATTACCGGCCTCAATGCCGGGCGCTGGGATTACATTTTCTCGTTCGTCAAGAAGTTCGCAAAGAACAAGAATTTCGTCCTGCCCGACCGCGGACAGGTGGTGATGGGCAAGGCGTTTCTCGGCAATTACGCGGCCCTTCTGGTCAGGACCTGCCATCGCCGCGGGGCCTTCGCGATGGGCGGCATGGCCGCGCAAATCCCGGTGAAGAACGACGAAAAGGCCAACCAGGAAGCCTTCGCCAAGGTGCGCGCCGACAAGGAGCGCGAGGTGCGCGAGGGCCATGACGGCACCTGGGTCGCCCATCCCGCGCTCGTGCCGGTGGCCAAAGAGGTGTTCGGCCGGCTGATGCCGCGGCCGAATCAGCTCGACAAAATCCCCGGCGTGACGGTCACACGCGACATGCTGCTGCAACTGCACGAGGGGCAGAAAACCGAAGAGGGATTCCGGCTCAATATCCGCGTCGGCGTCCAGTATGTTGCGGCCTGGCTGGGCGGCCGCGGCGCGGTGCCGATCTATAATCTCATGGAAGATGCGGCCACCGCCGAAATCTCGCGCGCGCAGATCTGGCAATGGCTCAAATACGGCGCCACGCTGAGCAACGGCCGGAAGGTCACGCCGGCGTTTTTCCGCAAGGCCCTGAAAGAGGAAATGCAGCGGGTCAAAGCCGAACTGGGCGTGCAGGTTTACAGCCGCTCCCGTTTTCCCGAGGCGATCCGGTTGTTCAGTCGCCTGTCTTTGTCGAAGAATTTCGCCGAATTCCTGACAATACCGGCCTACAGGCTCATCAAGTGACCGGCCCGCGCGATTGTCGGGGCTGATCCCCGGCGCTTTTTGAAATTTTCGGCCGGCATGATATCCGCTCGATATCCGCTCACGGGTGCCGTGCGGCTAATGTGACATTGTCGCAACACGGCGGAAGATTGCGGCGGACGCCGCCCGGTCAGGCGCGCAAGAAACTGGATTCGCTCAAAAAGGCAGCAAGTGCCTTTGCTTTCCTCTTGCTGGCGTTAAGGGTTTCGCTACGTTTTCAGCAAGTTAACACGGAATGGGGTTGGCGTTCGGGGACCGGCGGAACACCGCTGCTGAACTTGGGTCCGCCATAGGCGTCGATAAAAAGGGGCAACCGATGAAAAAAGTCATTCTTCCGGCGGCACTCGCGCTGGCCGTTTCGGGCGCAGGCGCGCTCGCAGCCGATATGAAGGCGAAGCCCGTCTACAAGGCACCGGCACCGGCCGCCGTCAGCCCGTGGGATCTCGCGGTCGGCGCGGCGCTCGCGACCGACTATAATTTCCGCGGCATCAGCCAGTCCGACCGTTCGGCATCGGTCAGCGGCTATTTCGAGGCGCGCTACAATTCGTCGGCAAACCTGCAATGGTACGCCGGCATCGCGGGCGCGAGCATCAAGCTGGCGACGGATCCGGCGGCGGAAATCGATCTCTATGGCGGCTTCCGGCCGACCTTCGGCGCGCTCGCGCTCGACTTCGGCTTTATCTACTACCTCTATCCGGGCGAGCGCGCGATCGACGGCACGATCATCACCGCGCCGCCGGCGTTCAATACGACCTTGCCCGACACCGACTTCTGGGAAGTCTATGCAAAGGGCACCTACACCATCAACGACATGTGGGCGGCGGGCTTCAATCTTTACTACACGCCCGACTGGCTCCACAGCGGCGCTGACGGCACCTACCTCTCCGGTACGCTGAAATACACCGGCACCGCGCTTCCGAACGGCTGGGGCTGGTACGTGTCCGGTGAACTGGGCCATTACTGGATCGGCACCACCGATCGCGTCGTGTCGGCGACCGGCAACGCGGTCTGGGTGAGCAACGATGGCACCACCGGCTGGGACCTGCCCGACTATGCTTACTGGAACGCCGGCATCGGCTTCACCTACAAGGCGATCACCATCGACCTGCGCTATCACGACACCAATCTGTCGGATGCGGAGTGTAATGCGCTCACGACCGATCCGAGCGCGGCGGCGATCCCGGCGACCGTGATCAACAACTTCACCACGACCGGCGCCTCGAACTGGTGCGGCGCTGCGTTCATCGGCAAGCTGTCTTTCGATACGACCTTGTCGGCATTGAAGTAAGTCTCCGCAATCGAATGGTTGACTGCGGGCGGCGTCTCAAGGCGCCGCCCGTTTTGTTTTGCCCGGCGCCAAGCGCGCGCGGTCGCCCGAAAGCAACGGCCCGCTGTGGTGCAAATCTTGAAAGGGATTTAAGGGACAGGCTTTCGGAACGGCGATTCGACGACGGGATCATCCCGCTTCGGGCGTATGGGAAGAATTGATTATGCGGCAGCGCGGGCACGACGGTCAGGACATCAACCCGGGCAGGCGGGCTCCCGAGGCGCTGCGGCTCTGGTCTGGCCGTCTGACCGGCGCGCTCGGCGGCGCGGTCGCGATCGCAATCATGGAATTGTTCTCGGCGTTTTCCGATTTTCCGCTCGCCGCGATCCCGTTCGCCACCTCCATCGTCCTCGTCATGGGCTCGCCGGACGCGGTGCCTGCGCAGCCGCGCGCCCTGATCGGCGGGCACCTCGTGTCGGCGCTGGTCGGGTTTGCCGTGCTGCAGGCGAGCGGCCCGGAAGCCTGGGCGGGCGCGCTCGGGCTCGGCCTCGCCATCGTGGCCATGCATGCCACCGGCACGTTTCATCCGCCGGCCGGGATCAATCCGCTCCTGATCGTCGTCGGCAACCTGCCCTCGAGCTTCCTGTTCGTGCCGGTGGCCGCCGGCGCGCTGCTGCTGACGGCTTTCGCCTTCGCCTGGCACAATATCGGCGCCGAAAAATCCTGGCCCGAACGCTGGTGGTGAACTTTTATGTGACCGGCACCGCCGCCTTGCTGGCAAGGCGGTGCTGGCCGGCGTCCGGCTGCAGGGCGAGATGGCGCCGATGGAAGGCGGTGAGCGTCCCGCGATGACCGATCGATATGATCGCGGTGCCGTTAAGTCGTTCGCCGAGCATGCGGTAGAGCGCCGCCTCCGCGGCTTCGTCGAGCGAGGCGGTCGCCTCGTCGAGGAACAGGAAATCGGGCCGCTGCAGGATTGCGCGCGCGATCGCCAGCCGCTGCTGCTCGCCGAGCGAGAGCATCGCATTCCAGTGCGCCACCTCGTGCAGGCGGCTGTTCAGCGCCGGCAGACCGACGCAGTCCAGCACCTCGGCAATGGCGGCATCGGAAAATGTCCCCGGCGGCGCCGGATAGGAGACGGCGGCGGCGAGCGGGCCGATCGGGAAATAGGGGCGCTGCGGCAGCATCATGACGCGGGCCTCGCGCGGAATGGCGATGCTGCCCGCTGCAAACGGCCAGATGCCGGCAATGGCGCGCAGCAATGTCGTTTTTCCCGCGCCCGAGGGTCCGGTCAGAAGCGTGGTTTCGCCGCGCGGAAATTGCGCGTCGGCCCCGCTCAGGAGCGCGGTATTGTCGGGCAGGTGCACCGAAAGGTCGCGCACGGCGATGCCTGACTCTGCGCCGGCGGCTGCCGCGATCGCCGGGCCGGCCTGCGCGGCCGCCGGCGCAGAGTCAGGCATCGCCGTGCGC
>WBUW01000274.1 GCA_008933495.1 Pseudorhodoplanes sp. | reverse complement strand
CCGGGGTGCGGTTCGTCTGGATCATGGGGGCGGACAACCTGAAAGACTTCCACCGCTGGAAAAACTGGCGCGAGATTTTCATGCTGATCCCGATCGCCGTCGTCGATCGCGGCGGATTGAGCCTGCTGGCGACCTCCGGCCCGGCCGCCCACCGGTTTGCGCGCGCCCGCATTGCCGAAAATCAGGCCCGCACCCTGCCTGACCGGAGCCCGCCGGCCTGGGTTTATTTGCACGGGATCAAATCGAAACTGTCGTCAACCGCCCTGCGCGAGGCAAAAAAGCGGACGTTTGGAGGTTGAAAGTCACGGGTACGCGTGCCTACATTGATTTCGTTGAGTCTGGCTCTGAGCCGGGTAAGGCAGAGCAGAAAGGAACAGGTCCTCTGGCCACAACAACGATTTCCCGGGCGCGCACCCGCGCAATGCCCGGAATGGTCTCCGCGGCGCTGCCAAGCACCGACGAGACATTACGCATTGTCCTCGATCGCCTGGAAGACCTGAAGGCGGAGGATATCGTCACCATCGATCTCACCGGCAAGACGGCGATTGCGGACCGGATGGTTGTCGCATCCGGCCGTTCGAACCGTCACGTCGGTTCGCTCGCGGACCATGTCGTCGAGCAACTCAAGAAATCAGGTCTCAAGAACATCCGGGTCGAGGGCCAGCCGCATTGCGACTGGGTGCTCATCGATGCGGGCGACGTGCTGGTGCATGTCTTCCGGCCGGAAGTACGCGCGTTCTACAATATCGAGAAGATGTGGGCGCCGGGGCGAACGGGCCGCCGGGCGAGCTGATCTTTTTTCGGAGCGGTTATGCGCGTGCTCGTGCTCGCGGTTGGCCGCATGAAAAAGGGGCCGGAGACGGACCTCTGCGAGCGTTATCTGCGGCGCGCCGCCGATGCCGGCCGCGCGATTGGGCTACGCAGCATAGAAGTGATCGAGATCCGCGAAAGCCGGGCCGCCGAGCCGAAGCGGCGCATAATCGAAGAATCGATCGCGCTGACCAATGTCATTCCCGAAGGCGCATTCACGGTCCTGCTGGACGGCAGAGGCGATGCCGTCACCAGCCTGACGTTCGCGGAACGGCTGGGCCATTGGCGCGACGGCGGACGGCCGGTCGTCGTATTCATCATTGGCGGACCGGATGGGCTCGCCGAAAGCCTGCGCGCCAAGGCGCAGACGATGCTTGCCTTCGGCGCGGCGACCTGGCCGCATCAATTGGTGCGGATCATGCTCCTGGAGCAGATCTACCGGGCGATCACGATTTTGTCGGGCCACCCCTATCATCGCGACTGAAGCACGGCGACCGGCGTCGCCGCCTAGAATTTGCTTTGAATCCGGTCCACACAGACGCAAGCAGCATCCGGGAAGGACCATGACGGGTTCCGCCGAAACGTCGAGGCCGATAGCCGCCCCTGCGGCATGGTCGATCGCCTGCACGCTCGTCTGGATGATCGGCGCCGCGCCGGCGTTCGCGCAGCCGGCCGCGACGCCGCGCGCGGGCGCCGATGGCGAGCTTCTGAAGAAACGCAGCCAGGAACTCGATGCCGCCAAGGCCGAGCGAGACAAGGCCGCCGAGGTCGAAAGGAAACTGCGCGCGGAGATCGAAACGCTGGGCGATGACCGCCGGCGCTTCAACCAGGCGCTGATCGACAGTGCGGCCAATATTCGCAGTTTCGAAAGCCGCCTTGCCGCCAACGAAGCGCGGCTCGCGCCGCTCGAACAGCAGGAGGCCGCGCTGCGCGATTCGCTGAGCCAGCGCCGCGCCGTGATCGCCGAGGTTCTGGCATCGCTGCAGCGGATGGGGCGGCAGCCGCCGCCGGCCATTCTGGTGAATCCCGAAGATGCGCTGCGATCGATCCGCACCGCCATTCTGCTCGGCGCCGTCCTGCCGGAAATGCGTGTCAAGGCGCAACAGCTCGCCGCCGAACTGGCCGAACTCGTCCGTATCCGCAAGGACATTGCCGCGGAACGGGAACGGCTCACCGTCAATATCGCGTCGCTGACGGCCGAACGCGAGCGCCTGACGGCCCTGATCGACGAGCGTAACCGGCGGCAGGCGGAGGCGATTCAGGCGCTTGAGACGGAGCGCAAGAACGCCATCGCGCTCGCCCGCCAGGTCGACAGCCTCCAGGACCTCATTGCCCGCATGGAGCAGGGCATCGATGCGGCGGCGAAGGCCGCCCGCGAAGCAGCGCGGGTGCCGGCCGCGCCCAAAGCGGGCGAGCGGCCCGACCTTGCCGCCCTGAAGGACCCCGGTCGCCTGATGCCGGCTATTGCATTCGCGGCCGCGCGGGGCCATCTGCCTTTTCCAGTGAACGGCGTTCGGATCAGGGATTTTGGCGCCGCCGACGGCTTGGGCGGGACCGAGAAAGGCCTTTTGGTCGCAACACGTCCCGGTGCGCAGGTGACCGCGCCATGCGATGGATGGGTCGTCTACGCCGGCCCGTTCCGCTCCTACGGCCAACTCTTGATCCTGAATGCTGGCGGCGGGTATCATGTTTTACTTGCGGGGATGGAGCGGATTACCGTCGATCTCGGCCAGTTCGTGCTGACCGGTGAACCGGTCGCTGTGATGGGTAGCGGGACTCAAGTTGCGGCCGCCGCCCCTGTGGGATCCAGCCAATCGGTTCTCTACGTCGAATTTAGGAAGGACGGGACTCCCGTCGACCCGGGCCCATGGTGGGCCGCAGGCGAAAGTGAGAAGGTTCGCGGATGATGCGCAAGACTATTCTGGTGCTCCTTGGGGCGGTGGTCGGTGCGGCTCTGACCTTGGTGGTCTCGCAGCCGCGAGTCATCCTTGCCGGGATGAGCGCCAATGCCGCCGGCCCGGCCGACACCTATCGGCAGCTCAACCTGTTCGGCGACGTGTTCGAGCGCGTGCGCGCCGACTATGTCGAGAAGCCGGACGACAGCAAGCTTATCGAATCGGCGATCAACGGGATGCTGGCGGGCCTCGACCCGCATTCCAGCTTCATGGATGCCAAGAATTTCAAGGACATGCAGGTGCAGACCCGCGGCGAATTCGGCGGTCTGGGCATCGAAGTGACGATGGAAGACGGCCTGGTCAAGGTGGTCGCGCCCATCGACGACACGCCGGCGGCCAAGGCGGGCATCCTCGCCAACGACATCATCACGCATCTCGATGACGAGAGCGTGCAGGGCCTGACGCTCAACCAGGCGGTCGAAAAAATGCGGGGGCCGATCAACACAAAGATCCGCCTGCGCATCATGCGCAAAGGCCAGACCAAGCCGACCGAAGTGACGATCATCCGCGAACTGATCCGGGTGCGCGCGGTCCGCTCGCGTATCGACGGCGACGATATCGCCTATATCCGCGTCACGCAGTTCAACGAGCAGACGACGGAGAACTTGAAGAAGACGATCGCCGACCTTTCGACCCAGATAACGGAAGGCAAGCTGCGCGGGTACATCCTGGACCTGCGCAACAATCCGGGCGGCCTGCTTGATCAGGCCATCTCGGTTTCCGATATCTTCCTGGAGAAGGGCGAGATCGTATCTACGCGCGGCCGCAACGCCGAGGAGACGCAGCGCTTCAATGCGAAGGCCGGCGATCTGACCAAAGGCAGGCATATCATCGTGCTGATCAATGG
This sequence comes from Pseudorhodoplanes sp., assembly GCA_008933495.1. GTDB lineage: Bacteria > Pseudomonadota > Alphaproteobacteria > Rhizobiales > Xanthobacteraceae > Pseudorhodoplanes. Next base: position 1,250 of record WBUW01000274.1, on the reverse strand, counting down.
CGGTTCGGCGTCTGCGTCCGAAATCGTGGCGGGCGCGCTGCAGGACCATAAACGCGCCACCGTCATCGGAACGCGCTCGTTCGGCAAGGGCTCGGTGCAGACCATCATTCCGCTCGGCTCCGGCAACGGTGCGTTGCGGCTGACGACGGCGCGCTATTACACGCCGTCGGGCCGCTCGATCCAGGCCAAGGGCATCGCCCCTGACATCGAGGTGTTGCAGGACGTGCCGGAGGAACTGAAGGCGCGGGCCGATTCCAAGGGCGAATCCTCGCTGCGCGGCCATCTCAAGGGAGACGGCGAGGAGCAGACCGGTTCGCAGTCCTACATCCCCCCTGATCCGAAAGACGACAAGGCCCTCAAGATGGCCGCCGACCTGCTGCGCGGTGCCGTCACCAACTCGGCCTTCCCGCCGAGCCCGAAGCGGGCGGCCCTGCCGCAGCAATAGGCGCGAACCGCCGTAGCGCGGCGTTGCACGGGGCGGCCTCTGGCCGCCCCGTTTGCGTTTCGTATCCGGGCACGAATGCGGCGGCAGCCCGTGCTAGTCTCTCGCAAACGATTCGCGAGGGTTCCCCGTGGCGGACGACCTGAACGAGCCACTCGGTCAGGACTTGAAAATTCAGCATTCGGCCAAAGTGCCGCTCGTCGTTCCTCAGGCGATAGCGGGCCTGCTTGGTCTGTTCGTCGTCGTATTCCTGGGCTGGGCCGCGATCGTGAGCGATCCGTTCGGTGGCGAGCCGACCGCCGTCGTGTCCGCGCTGCCGAGCCCGTCCAGCCCGCCGGCCACCGCCCCGGCACCTGCCGCCGATGTCCCGGCCGGCAAGGAGGTGGGACCGGGGCGCTATGACGGACCGGAACCGCAGGCGGGCGCCGCGCGCCGGCCGCCGCCGGGAACCCAGACCATCACGATCATCGACGGCTCGAGCGGCAAGCGGCAGGAAGTCGTCGTACCCGGCTCCGCCGAACCCAAGGCCGGCGGCGTTGACCAGCGCCTGCTGGAAGCGTCCCGCCACGGCCAAATTCCGCGCGTCGCCCCTGACGGCGCGCGCCCAGCCGAAGTCTATGCGCAGAAATCCGGCGCCGCGCAGCGCCCCGACGCACCGCGCATCGCGCTGATAGTCGGGGGGCTTGGCATCAGCGCGAGCACCACCGCCGAGGCGCTGTCGAAATTGCCCGGACCGGTGACGCTGGCTTTTGCACCATACGGAAACGACCTGGAGTCCAACGTCAGCCGCGCGCGCGCACGCGGGCAC
>WBUW01000273.1 GCA_008933495.1 Pseudorhodoplanes sp. | reverse complement strand
GCCCGAGATCGTCGGCGAGCGACAGCGCCGCCGGCGGCGTATTGGCGACAAGCGGCGCACCGTGTTCGGGTGCGATTGCGGTCGCCCAGCGCAGGATCAGGGTTGCCAGCAGGAGTGTGCGCTCCATGCCGCCGACGGCCGGCGGCAGTTCGAGCAACTCGTGCGCGAGGCCGGAGGATGCGAAATGGGCGAACGCGATCTCGTTTTCGTCGATGTCGCCGATCGCAACGATCCGCGGCAGGATGGCGGCATCCTGTCCGAGCACATCCAGGAAAATGTCCTGCGCGACGCGGCCGGCGCGGCGCGTCGGCAGGTAGAGCGTGACGTCGGCAAGCGCGAGCGGATCCGCTGACGCGGAAAAGCCGGGCACGAGCCGTCCCGTCACCAGCGCTTCGATCAGCGCCGGCAGGAACGGAACGGACGCCGGGATGGTGAAGAGGCGCGGGCTTTGGTCGGGCATGTGTCCATCATAGTGTGCGATCCGCCGGAGCGGGAACCGGCTGCAAATGACCGCAAGAAGCCGCCGTTTTGCGCGTTCCGCCCCTGGCATGCAGGTAGCCGATTCGTCAGACGCCAATTATGGCTTCAGGCGGCGCTGGCGAGGATGGCGTCTTCGGCGAGCTTGATGGCGTCGGGGGTGCCGACATGCATCCAGACCCCGTCGAGACGCAGCCCGAACAGGCGTCCCTTGTCTTCGGCGCGGTCGAACAGGCGGGTGAGCGAAAACGCGTCCGCCGGGGCGCCGTCGAACAGCGCCAGCGAGAGGATGGCGACTCCGGCATAGATGAAGGGCGCGACATCGCGCTCCGCCCGGCGCGACAGGGTCCCGTCCGTTCGCATGAAATAGTCGCCGCGTCCGGCATAGCCGATGCTGGCGGTGCCGGAGGCGAGCAGCAGCAGCGCATCCATCGCGGCCCCATCGAAGGTGTCGGCGAGGCGTGCGAGGTTCGACTTGACGCCGTCGATCCAGATGCTGTCGGAATTGAAATGGAAGAACGGCCGGCGTCCGAGCAGCGGCAGGGCCTTGACCACGCCGCCGCCGGTGCCGAGCAATTGCGCGCGCTCGTCCGAGAACAGCACGCGCGGCCGTTGCCGGCCGGCGAGCCACGCCTCGATCTGGTCGGCAAGGTAGTGCACGTTTACGACCGCGGTCTCCACACCCGCGTCCGCGAGCTTGTCGAGGACATGCTCGATCAGCGCCTTGCCGCCGACCTCAATGAGCGGCTTCGGGGTTTTTTCGGTGAGCGGACGCATCCGCTCGCCCAGTCCGGCCGCGAGCACCATCGCCGTCTTGATGCCGTTCCTGCCGGGATTGCCGGCGGCGTTGGCGGGTACGCGCGGTGCGCGGTCGGTCACGGGGCGATGTCCTTGTCAGTCCTGTCCGGCCCATGCCGGAACATGGACGGCATACCAGCCGGCGAGGGGGGCGAGCGAGGGATGAGCGAGCGAGCGCTGCAAATAGCTCCATATGCGGGGCATATGACGCAAATATTGCGGCTTGCCGTCGCGGCGGTCGAGACGGGAAAAAATACCGAGGATTTTCGACGCACGCTGGGCCGCCAGCGTCGCATAGTGCTGGACAAAGCGCGTGGCATCGAAATCCGGGTCGCCGTCCCGCCGTGCGCGCGCGTAGCGGCCGAGCAGCGTGAACTCCATCTGCTCGGGAACGTCCACACGGGCGTCCTGCAACAGCGACGCCAGGTCATAGGCGGCCGGTCCGATGACGGCGTCCTGGAAATCGAGGACCCCGACGCGGTCGGTGCCAAGCCGGTCCTCAAGCCAGAGCAGATTGGGCGAATGGAAATCGCGCAACACCCAGGCCGGATCGCAATCGATCACCGGCGCCAGCGCCTCGCGCCAGAGCGCGGCGAATGTCGCGCGCGCGGTATCGTCGGCGCTCATGTTCCAGCGCGGCAGGTACCAGTCGAGCAGCAGCTCCGCCTCGATCAGAAAGGCATCAAAATCATAGCGCGGCAAGGTATAGTCCGCCGCCCCCGGCACGGGAATCGTCTCGACAATCTCATAGCCGTGGAAGGACAGAAGCGCATCGACGGCCGCGGTATAGCGTTCTTCGATCGGTGCCGGCGGATCGCCGGCGACCAGCAATTCGGTACCGAGATCCTCCATGATGACGAAACCGCATCCGACATCGGACGCAAAGATTTCCGGCGCCGAAAGACCGCGCTCGCGCAGGGCATTCGCAAGCGCCACGAACGGCTTCACGTCTTCAGCCAGGTGGGCGATAGCACTGTACGGCTTGCCGTTGCGCACCGGCGGTCCGTCGGCGCGCGCGGGCGAATTCATCAGAATGGCCGTACGGCCCTCGTAGCTCAAGCGTTCATACAGACGCGTCGAGGCATCCCCCTGCATGCGTTTGCGGCGGGCGCCCGCATAGCCGGTCAGTTCGAGGAAGCGCCGTAGCGCGGCGAGCCGCTCGGCCCGCGCCGCGAATTTGCCGTAGCCGGTAATGCGCACCTGACGATATTCCAGGCCGCGCTGCGGAAGGAGCGTCAGCGCGATATCGAGCCGGTCGCGCGGCAGAAATCCCGCGGCCCGGTCCGGCCATTCGAGCAGGACGACGGCGCCCTCGGCGAGATCGTCGAGGCCGAGTTCGGCAAGCTCACCCGGACCGCTCAGGCGATACAGGTCGCAATGCACGAGCGGAAAGCGCGGCAGCTCGTAGGTCTGGATCAGCGTAAAGGTCGGGCTGGGAACCGCGATCGACTTGTCGCCGGCCAGATAGCGGATCAGCGCCCGCGCAAACGTGGTCTTGCCGGCGCCGAGATCGCCCGACAGGGTGACAAGATCGCCGGGTTCGAGCGCCATGGCGATATCGGCGGCCAGGCGGGTGGTCGCCGCTTCCGATTCGATCGCGATGGTGAAGCCTGATCCGCCGGGCGGGGTCGGGATCATCGGGTTACCCGCTCACGCGGCCGCGACGCGTTCGGCGCTCTGTTCGATCGGAAATGCGCAAATGACGGTCGTGCCTCGCCCCACATCGGAATCGAGCACGACCGTACCACCATGCAGCTCGACAAAGGAACGTACAATCGAGAGCCCGAGGCCGGCGCCGCGGTGATGGGACCCGAGCGGATGCGTCTCGAACCAGTCGAAAATGCGATCCTTCATCTCGACCGGTATGCCGGGCCCCTGATCGGAGACTGAAAACACGACGGACTTGTCCTGCCGTCGGGCGGCAAATAGCACGGTGCCGCCAGCGGGCGAGAAGCCGACCGCATTCGAGAGCAGATTGAACAGCACCTGACGGACCCGCCGGCTGTCCGCGATAAAGGTTCCGATGTCGGGCGAGGTGCCGATATCGAGCCGGATGCCGTCCTTGACCAGGCGGTCGCGGATGCCTTCAGCGGCTTCGTCCATGACCCGCCGGATATCGACATCGCCCAGATTGAGCGTCATGGCGCCGGCATCGATGGAGGCGAGATCGAGAATGTCATTGATGATCGCGAGCAGGGCGTTGGTCGATATCGTGATGTAGCCGAGATACTCGGCCTGCTTGGCGTTCAAGGGGCCGGTCGCCGGGTCGCCGAGGAAATGCGCAAAGCCGATGATGTTGGTCAGGGGGGAGCGCAGTTCGTAGGAGACGTGGTGCAGGAAATCGATCTTGATCTGGTCGGCGGCCTCGAGCGCTTCGTTGCGCTCGCGCAGCGCGCGCTCGACATTGACGGTATCGGTGAGGTCCTGGAACGTCACCAGCGTGGCGCCGTCGGGCAGCGGGATCGTGGCGCAGGTAATCACGCTGCCGTCGCGCCGCTCGAGCCGGCCGCTCACCGGCTCGCGCCGGTCGATCGCGGTAATGGCGGTACGCAAGGCGCGCAGGGTTTCGTCTTCGGGATGCAGCGGCGCGCACCAGGCGATCACCGCCTCGATATGCGGGCGCTCGGCGAGCGCCTCGGGCGCCAGTTTCCACATCCGCGAGAACGCGGGATTGTACAGGCGCAGACGCCCGTCGCTCGCAAACACCGCGACCGCCTCGGCGAGATTGTCGAGCGTTTCGCCCTGGACCCGGATCAGCGCGTCGAAGCGCCGTTCCAGATCGAGGCGTTCGGTCACGTTGTCGAACAGATAGGTGACGCCACCCTCCGGATTGGGCGTGGTGACCACCCGGATGGTGCGTCCGTCCGGCAGGTGCCACAGCGCCTCGCGCGCCTCCAGCGCCAGATAGGCTTCATGGAGCTGCTTCTTCCACTGCCGGAAGTCCTGCTGCTCCGGCAGCTTGTGGGCGCTCCGCAGGCGGTCGAGCACGGCGGAATCGGTCGGGTTCTGGTCGAGAAAGGCCGGATCGAGGTCCCAGAGCGTCCGGTAGGCGGTGTTGTAGAAGGACAGGGTCCGGTCGGCCCCGAAAATGGCGACGCCGGTGGCGAGTTGGTCGAGCGTGCGGCGGTGGGCATCCATCATGCGGGCAAATTCGGCGCGCATGCCTTCGGCCTCGGTCGCGTCGATACCGATGCCGGCGCTGCCGCGGCTCGTCGGCACCTCGAGCACGTCGAGGATGCGCCGCGCGCCGGCTGCGATCGCCGGGACGCGGCCGCGGAACGCGCGTCCTTCCGCGCGCGCCCGTGCCACCTCGCGGCGCGCCGCCTGATCGAGCAGTTCGACGCCGCGCGCGACGACCTCCGAAGCGTCCTGCGCCTCGACTGCTTTGGTGTAGGCGCGATTGACGAATTCGAGCTTTCCGGTCGTGTCGCGCGCCCAGACCGGCGAGGGCAGCGTATCCACCAGCGCGCGCAGGGCCCCGGCTTCCGCGATCAGTTCGCTATGCTCGACGCGCAACGCGGCCAGTTCCCTGGCGACGCCGCGCACGTCACGCAGGCGCAGCACCGCGCGTCCGCCGATCACGCGGCCC
>WBUW01000272.1 GCA_008933495.1 Pseudorhodoplanes sp. | reverse complement strand
CCGCAACGGCGACCTGGACGCGCGTGCCCGCCGGCAGCATCGGCACGGCCTTGACCTCGAAGACGCCGCCCGGAAGCTGCAATCGCAACAATCCGTCACCGGCAAGTCCGAGCACGAGCCCCTGCATCACCGTACCGGGCCTGAGCGCGGCCAGCGCCGGCCCGGGCGCGGCGGCCTGCAAGATCGTGACCGGGATGGCGACGGCGTTCACGGGTGTCTTTCGGGCGACGTTCGGCGATTCGCTCGCCGCCGACCCTAGCCCGGCCGCGTGAAGCAGGTGTTAAACGCCGCGCAAGTGACGCAATACCTCAGCGGCCGCCGCGAACTCGCCGAAGCGGAAGGCCCGCCGCTCGATCGCCGCCGCATCCTGTCCCCAGGCCGCCATGTTCCAGTCCTCGTCGGCATGCGCCGCCGCCCAGACCGCTTGCGGGGCGAGCGCGCCGCGCGCCAGCGCAAGCGCAAGCAGCGAGGAACCGGTCAGTGTCATGACCGAATGCACGGCCCCGAGCCGCCAGGGATCGGCCGGGATGGCGCGGCGCGCCGCCTCGATCGCCTGTTCCGGCTGGCGCACGAACGTCACGCCGCCGGCGAGCACGAACCGCGCGCCGAGTTCGTCGCGCGCCCAAGCGAGCACCGGGTCCCAGCGCCGGTCCTGGATCTGGGTGAGCCCGGGCGGGCTATCGGCGCGATAGAAAACAAGATCGGAGCCGAGATAGCGCACGACCTCGCCGGCGACCGCCTCGATCTGGTCGACGACGCCGTCGATGATGGAATTGGCAAGCCGCGTCAGCGGCATCGCCGCCGGATTGATGACCTCCTTCTGCGCGTTCCATTCCTCGGCGAGCGCTTGCGCCAGCGGCTGCACCGGCGCCGCCAGTTCGCGCCGCGCCGGCGTCCTTATCGGGCGGCCATCGAGCACGACGCGGAATCCGCCGCCGCCCGCCTCCGCCGCGGCGCTCTCGAAAAACCGTTTGCGCAAATCGGCGCGCATGTTGCGCCGCGCCGATTCCATCGGATCGAACGGATCGGCCTTGAACATCTCCTCGAAAATATCGCGCATGCTATCGATCGGGTCCGTGATGCGGCCAGATCGTGCCGATGGCGGCGGCAAGGTCCGCGAAATCGTCGATGACCGCGTGCGCGCCACAGGCGCGCAGCGCCGCCGCCGCATGATAGCCCCAGCCGACCCCGACGGCGAACGTGCCGGCGGCACGGGCCATGTCGATATCGTAGGTGGTATCGCCCACGACAATGGCCGACGACGCCTCCACGCCCGCCTCGCGCAGCGCCTCCAGCACCATGCCGGGATGCGGCTTGGAGGGGGCATCGTCCGCGGTCTTGATCGTCTGGAAGCGGTCGAGCAGGCCGTGGCGGCCGAGCACAGCGCGCACCCCGCGCTGCGATTTGCCGGTCGCCATCCCGAGCACGATGTCTTGCCGCGCGGCAAGACGATCGATCGCCTCGCGCGCGCCGGGATACAACGGCTCCATATCCTCGCCGCGCGCGCGCAGCATGTAGAACGCGGCCTTGTAACGCTCGACAAGCGAGCCGACCGGAAAGCGCTCAATGCCCTCGCCCAGCCGGTGGAACGCCTCGGCCAGCGAAAGGCCTACGATCGACAGCAGCTTCTCGCGCGGCGGACATGGCAAGGCATGATCGGAGAATGCGTGCTGCATCGCAGCACAGATCATGTGCTGGCTGTCCACCAGCGTGCCGTCGCAATCAAAGATGACAAGCCTGGTCGAATTGCGCATCGGTCCTTCGCATGGCGCGCACGCGCGGTCCTGTCAATTTGCCGCGCGACATTGGTTACACTCGCAACATATAAGACTTCCGTCGTAGATGCGCTTTGTCTTCTGGCAATCACGAAATGGAGTAATTAATGTTGTGTATGGAATCGGCGGTTAAAAGCCGAACCGAGGGAAGTTGAAAGCGCCAAGTGCTGCCCCGCCAAGTGCTGCCCGCGCGGGATGCCGGTTCCCTGTGATGTGTGATGTATCGGGCGCTGGCAAGAGGAGTCGATGAAGCTAACCGACATCGGCGATCCCGGCTATTTCCACAAGGTCGTGGACTGCCAGTGGGCATGCCCGGCCCATACGCCCGTTCCCGAATATATCCGGCTGATCGCGCACGGGCGTTACTCCGACGCCTACATGATCAACTGGAAATCCAACGTCTTTCCGGGAATTCTCGGGCGCACCTGCGACCGCCCGTGCGAGCCCGCCTGCCGGCGCGGGCGCGTGGAGAAGGACCCGGTCGCGATCTGCCGGCTCAAGCGCGTCGCCGCGGATTTTAAAAACGACATCACCGCACGCCTGCCCAAGCCCGCGCGAATGAAGAACGGCAAGCGTATCGCGCTGGTCGGCGCCGGCCCCGCTTCGCTGACGGTCGCACGCGATCTCGCCCCGCTCGGCTACGAATGCGTCGTCTTTGATTCCGATCCGCGCGCCGGCGGCATGATGCGTTCGCAAATTCCGAAATTCCGCCTGCCCGATTCGGTGATCGACGAGGAGTGCGGCTACATCCTCAATCTCGGCGTCACCTTCCATGGCGGCCGCCGCATCGACAGCCTGAAGACGCTGCTGGCCGATGGCTATGACGCGGTCTTTGTCGGCTCGGGCGCCCCGCGCGGGCGCGACCTCGACATCCCCGGCCGCAAGGACGCAGCCGCCAACATCCATATCGGCATCGACTGGCTGTCCTCGGTCTCGTTCGGCCACACCACCAAAATCGGCAAGCGCGTGGTCGTGCTCGGCGGCGGCAACACCGCCATGGATTGCTGCCGCTCCGCCCGCCGGCTCGGCGGCGAGGACGTCAAGGTGGTGGTGCGCTCGGGCTTTGAGGAAATGAAGGCGTCACCCTGGGAAAAGGAAGACGCCATGCACGAGGACATCCCGATCCACAATTACCTCGTGCCCAAGGAATTCACCCACGACAACGGCAAGCTGACCGGCATCGTGTTCGAGAAGGTCAAGGCCGAGTACGACGAGAAAGGCCGCCGCAAGCTGGTGCCGGCCGGCGAGCCCGACCAGCATTTCCCCTGCGACGACGTTCTGGTGGCGGTCGGCCAGGAGAACGCCTTTCCCTGGATCGAGCGCGGCATCGGTATCGAATTCGACAAATGGGACATGCCGGTCGTCGATCCCGGGACGTTCGCCTCGACGCACCCGAAAGTATTTTTCGGCGGCGATGCGGCCTTCGGCCCCAAGAACATCATCTGGGCGGTCGCGCACGGCCACGATGCCGCGCTCTCGATCCACCGGCTGCTGTCGGGCGAGGACATCACCGAGCGGCCGCTGCCGGAAGTGACCGTCTCCAGCCAGAAGATGGGCATCCACGAATGGTCCTATGACAACGACGTGGCGCCCGATCCGCGCTTCAAGGTGCCGCTGCGCGACAAGGCGGCCGCGCTCACCGACATCCGCGCCGAGGTCGAACTCGGCTTCGATCCCAATCTGGCGCTCGGCGAGGCGCACCGCTGCCTCAATTGCGACGTGCAGACGGTGTTCTCGGAGCAGCTCTGCATCGAATGCGACGCCTGCGTCGACATCTGCCCGATGGACTGCATCACGTTCACGCAGAATGGCGAAGAGGCCGAACTGCGCAAGCGTCTCAAGGCGCCAGCCAGGAATCTGACGCAGGCGCTCTATGTCGGCGGCAACCTCAAGACCGGCCGGGTGATGGTCAAGGACGAGGACGTCTGCCTGCACTGCGGGCTGTGCGCCGAGCGCTGCCCGACCGGCGCCTGGGACATGCAGAAATATCTGATTCAAACGGTTCACGCGGGTGAAGGGCCATGCCAAGCGGTGCGATCGGCAGCGTAAACGACTTCGTGGTCCGGTTCGCCAATGTGAACGGATCGGGCTCCGCCAGCGCCAACGAAATGTTCGCGCGCGCGATCATGCGCATGGGTGTTCCGGTCTCCCCGCGCAACATCTTTCCTTCCAACATCCAAGGCCTGCCGACCTGGTACGAGGTGCGCGTCACCGAGGCCGGCCATCTCGGCGCGCGCGGCGGCGTCGATTTCATGGTGGCGATGAATCCGCAGACCTTCGACAAGGACGTGGCCGCGATCGAGCCCGGCGGCTATCTGCTCTACGATTCCACCAAGCCGCTGCCGGCGTCGAAGTTCCGCGAGGACATTTCGATCATCGGCGTGCCGCTGACCGAAATCTGCAATCGCGAATATTCCGAACCGCGCCAGCGGCAATTGTTCAAGAACATCATCTATCTCGGCACGCTGTCGGCGCTGTTCGACATGGACGTCGCGGCGATCGAGACGCTGATCGGCGAACAATACAAGGGCAAGGACAAGCTGATCGGCCCCAACGTGCACGCCCTGCATCTGGGCCGCGACTGGGCGCTGCAGAACCTCAAATGCCCGCTGCCGCTGCGCGTGCGCAAGGCCGACAAGATCGGCGACCGCATTTTCATCGAAGGCAATTCGGCGGCCGCGCTCGGGGCGGTCTATGGCGGAGCGACGGTGTGCGCCTGGTATCCGATCACGCCCTCATCTTCCCTCGCCGACGCCTTCACCCGCCACTGCGCCAGGCTGCGCGTCGACAAGGAGACCGGCAAGGCGAAATACGCCATCGTCCAGGCCGAGGACGAACTCGCCTCGATCGGCATGGTGATCGGCGCGGCCTGGAACGGCGCGCGCGCCTTCACCGCGACCTCCGGGCCGGGCATCTCGCTGATGCAGGAATTCCTCGGGCTCGCCTATTTCGCCGAAATCCCGGCGGTCATTTTCAACGTGCAGCGCGCCGGCCCCTCCACCGGTATGCCGACGCGCACGCAGCAATGCGACCTGATCTGCTGCGCCTATGCCTCGCACGGCGACACCAAGCATGTGCTGCTCTTCCCCGAGGACCCG
>WBUW01000271.1 GCA_008933495.1 Pseudorhodoplanes sp. | reverse complement strand
ACGTTAACGGATGTGAACGCGCGGCCGCGCCGAAGCCGCGTCAGCGCACCAGCACATTCCTGAACTGCCAGGGATCGCGCCTGTCGATGTCTTCCGGAAACAGCCCGGGGCGCTCGGTGAGCGGCGTCCAGTCGGTGTATCTGCCGATCACCGGGCCGAGATAGGGCATCTGCACTTGGAGGCAGCGGCGGAAATCCATCTCGTCGGCCTCGACGATGCCGGCGGTCGGATTTTCCAGGGCCCAGACCATGCCGGCGAGCACTGCGCTGGTCACCTGCAGGCCGGTCGCGTTCTGGTAGGGGGCGAGGTCGCGGGTCTCGTCGATGGAGAGCTGCGAGCCGTACCAATAGGCGTTCTTCCTGTGGCCGTAGAGCAGCACGCCCAGCTCGTCGATGCCGTCGGCGATCTCGTTCTCGTCCAGAATGTGGATTTTCTCCTGCCGGGCGCCGGCCGCGCCGAACAATTCGTGCAGCGAGAGCACCGCATCGTTGCAGGGGTGGTAGGCGTAATGGCAGGTCGGCCGGTACACGGTCTTGCGGCCGTTCTTCAGCGTGAAATAGTCGGAGACCGAGATCGACTCGTTGTGGGTTACCAGGAAGCCGTACTGGCCCTTCGCCGTGGGCGTCCAGGAGCGCACGCGCGTATTGGCGCCGGGCTGCAGCAGGTAGATCGCCGCCTGACAGCCGGTCCTGTGCTTGCGGCCGTTGGCCGGCATCCATTTCTCGTGCGTGCCGAAGCCGAGCTCGGCCGGCTGCATGCCTTCCGACAGGAAGCCTTCCACCGACCAGGTGTTGACGAACACGTTCTGCGGCTTCGGATACTTGGCGCGCTGGGTGTCGCGCTCGGCGATGTGGATGCCCTTGATGCCGAGCTTCCTGGCCAGCCGCGCCCAGTCCTCGCGCGTTTTCGGCTCTTTGCCCGCCACTTTGGTGTCCCTGGCGATGTCCAGCAGCGCCTGTTTCACGAACCAGGAGACCATGCCGGGATTGGCGCCGCAGCAGGACACCGCGGTGGTCGAGCCCGGCTTGCGCCTGCGCTTGGCGGCGAGCGTGAGCTCGCGCAGGGCATAGTTCGAGCGCTTTTCGGGACCGAGCTTGGTGTTGAAGTAGAAGCCGGCCCAGGGCTCGTTCACGGTGTCGATATAGAGCGCGCCGAGCCCGCCGCAGAGCTCCATGATGTCGACCGAGGAGGTGTCGACCGACAGGTTGACGCAGAAGCCCTGGCCGCCGCCCTTGGTCAGCAGGGGGCCAAGCAGTTCGCGGTAATTGTCCCTGGTCACCGCTTCGTGGATGAAGCGGATGCCGCGGTCGTCGAGCAGCTTGCGGTCCTTGTCCTCGGGGTCGATGACCACAATGCGCGACCTGTCGTAGGCAAAATGCCGCTCGATCAGCGGCAGCGTGCCTTTGCCGATCGAACCGAAGCCGATCATCACGATGGGGCCGCTGATCGTTGCGTGCACGGGCCATGTGGTCATCGATTTCTACTCCATGGATGGAAGGAAGCAGCGTGGCGGCGGGCGTCACCGCGATAGCCCCAAAGCGGGGGCGGCGCAAACCTCAGGCGGCGCGCGCGGCTCCGCTGTTGACAAATTTGCCGGCGCGCGGAGGCTTTGCGCGGCGGCCGGTCGCCGAAATCAGCCCGAACGCGCCGTCGAGCGCGCCGGCAACGAGTTCGCAGCCAAGCAGGCGGCGGCGGTCGAAGGCGCCGGGCATGAACAGCAGGGCCGTGCCGGCCGCGCTGAATCCGAACCGCGCGTAATAGGCCGCGTCGCCGACGAGAATGACCGCACGATGCCCGCGCCGGCCCGCGTCCGCAAGCGCGCGACGGATCAGCCGCCCGCCAATGCCGCGACCGCGGACATCCGCCTCGACCGCGAGCGGGCCAAGCAGCAGCGCCGGCCGTCCCGGCCCGGCCGCGACGTCCCAAAGCTGCACCGAGCCGACCAGCCGGCCGCGCTCATGGGCGACGAAGGACAGCCCCGCCGCCGGCGCGCGGCCTGCGCGCAGGTGCTGCGAGGTCTTGGAAAAACGTTCGGGGCCGTAAGCGCGGTCGAGCAGGTCCTCGCGCGCTTGGGCTTCGCATGGCCGCTCCTGGCGAATGGCGATCATCGGTCCGCTCCTTTCCTGGACGGTCACGCTGAGGTGCTTGCGCACCGATCTCGGGTTGACCCGGGATCGGCATTTCCAACTTCGCAAGTCGGCAACAGCCGACCTGCGTGGCAAGCCTCGAAGCGGGACAGCCCGGGCCGTCGTCCTTCGAGGGCCGGCTTCGCCGACCACCTCAGGATGACGGATCGAGAATTGTGAGAGGAAGGGAGCCGGCCTCCGCCGGCTCCGGGCGATGTCAGATGTGGTAGGTCTTCAGCGGCGGAAAGCCGTTGAAGGCCACCGACGAATAGGTCGCCGTATAGGCGCCGGTGCCCTCGATCAACAGCCTGTCGCCGATTTCGAGGCTCACGGGCAGCAGATACGGCACCTTCTCGTACAGCACGTCCGCCGAATCGCAGGTCGGACCGGCGATGATGCACGGCGCGGTCTCCCCGCCGTCGCGCGGGGTGCGGATCGGGTAGCGGATCGATTCGTCCATGGTCTCGGCGAGACCGCCGAACTTGCCGATGTCGAGATAGACCCAGCGCACCTCGTCCTCCTCGCTCTTCCTGGAGACGAGAACGACTTCGGTCTCGATCACCCCGGCATTGCCGACCATGCCGCGGCCGGGCTCGATGATCGTCTCCGGGATGCGGTTGCCGAAATGCTTGCGCAGCGCGCGGAAGATCGCCGTGCCGTAGGTCTTCACCGCCGGTACGTTCTTCAGGTATTTGGTCGGGAAGCCGCCGCCGAGATTGACCATCGACAGGTTGATGCCGCGCTCGCCGCATTCCCTGAACACGGCCGCCGCCTGCGCCAGCGCCCGGTCCCAGGCATGCTGGTTGCGCTGCTGCGACCCGACATGGAAGGAGATGCCGTAGGCGTTAAGCCCCAGCCGGTGTGCGTGCTCCAGCACGTCGGCGGCCATCGCCGGCTCGCAGCCGAACTTGCGCGACAGCGGCCATTCGGCGCCGGCGCCGTCGCACAGGATGCGGCAGAACACCCTGGCCGCGGGCGCCGCACGGGCAACCTTCTCCACCTCGGCCTTGCAGTCGACCGCGAACAGCCGCACGCCGAGCGCATAGGCGCGCGCGATGTCGCGCTCCTTCTTGATCGTATTGCCGTACGAGATGCGGTCGGGCGCGGCGCCCGCCGCCAGCACCATCTCGATCTCGGCGACCGAGGCGCTGTCGAAGCAGGAGCCGAGCGAGGCGAGCAGGCGCAGCACTTCCGGCGCCGGGTTGGCCTTCACGGCATAGAACACGCGGCTGTCCGGCAGCGCCCTGGCGAAGGCGTTGTAATTGTCGCGCACGACGTCGAGATCGACGACGAGGCAGGGCCCGTCGTCCTGGCGCCGGCGCAGGAACTCGCGAATGCGGTCGGTCATCTCGCTCTCCAAAACGGCTCAAGGGGGCGGCAAAGCCGCCCGCGTTGGTGCCGGTCCGCGATGGACGCTTCCGCGCGATGGAGGCGCGACGAGCGCCGGGATCACGACCCGACTGTGCTGCCTTGGATTGGAAAGGGAGGGCTCCCGTTCCGCACACCTGGCAATGAAGGACAAGCCTCTTCGGTACTGACCGGCGTTTGGACCGCCGGGGTCTTCGAAAAAGCCCGCTCCGTCGTTGCTTTAAGACGCGTCCCCCGTTGAGAGCGGGGTATGCCGGTTTCGCCTCCGGCTGCCGGTCACTCTTGCAAGGAAAGCGAAGAACTCAGGCGAGCCTTCCGCATCCTTGGCGGCTGTCCGGCCTCTTGTCCGGATACCTACCGACCGACACACGTCCACAGGCACGTGCGAATTTGGGCCCGCGCGACATAGGGGATTTGAATCGTCTTCGCAAGACTTTTCACACCCTGCGCAGCCGCGGCTGCGACGATGTGGTCAACAATTCGTTGAAGCGCGGCGCGCCGGGAGGGCGGCGGCTGCATTCACTGGCGGGCGGAGAACGGCTCGACGCGGCGGGCGGAGTTGATGAACCGGTACATCACGTAGAGGCCGATGACCACGAACGCGCCGTCGAGGATTGTCTGGCCGGTGGTGCCGATGCCGAACAGGTTGGCGAGCGCCCAGCTCCCGGCAAAGGCCGCCCCGAACACCTCGGCGCCGATCAGGATGGCCGCGCTGACCACGGTCAATACATTGAGCCAGAGAATCTTGCGGCCGGAGCCGGACGGATCAGCCATGGTCGGGGGCCCTGTTGCGACGGCCGGCAATGTCCCCGAAAGCGCCGCGGCGATCAAGTCTGGATTCGTGGCCCAAAAGCCCCCATTTTCGGCCAAGCCCGCGCTAGATTTGCTTTTCCGGCAATCGGAATCCGTCCGCCATGAGCCACGCTTCGTCCGCGTCCGAAACCAACCCCTTGCTCGCCGGCTGGACCACGCCGTTCGAGGTGCCTCCCTTTGCCGCGATTGCCGTGGAGCATTTCGCGCCGGCGTTCGAGCAGGCGCTGGCCGAGCACCGCGCTGAGATCGCCGCCATCGCCGGAAGCGCGGAGGCCCCCACCTTTGCCAATACGGTCGAGGCGCTGGAGCGGGCCGGGCGGACGCTCGGGCGCGTCTCCGACGTGTTTTCCAATCTCGCCAGCGCCGACACCAGCGAACAGATCGAGGCGATCGAGCGCGACATGTCGCCGAAGCTCGCCGCCCATTTCAGCCGCATCTATCTCGACGCGGCGCTGTTCCGCCGGGTCGACGACCTCTTCCGCCGCCGCGAGAGGCTCGGCCTGTCCGCCGAGCAGGCGCGGGTGCTGGAGCGCTACCATACGGCGTTCCGTCGCGCGGGCGCGCAC